>CAMQUV010000156.1 GCA_947037995.1 uncultured Rikenellaceae bacterium | reverse complement strand
AAAAACAAATTAACACAACTACTTTTAGCGCCATTTATTTGTTTTTGATTGTTTTTTTGTTTAATTTTATGCTAATTATAAGATTTAGATGAATACACACCTTTAACACTTACTTTAATTATGAAAACGTACCCTACAAACGAAATTAAAAACATTGTACTGCTTGGACACTCGGGCAGCGGAAAAACGACCCTAGCCGAAGCAATGGCTTATGAAGGTAAAGTAATCGACCGTCGCGGGTCTGTTGAATCCGAAAATACCCTATCTGATTACACAGACGTTGAACACCTCTACAAACGCTCAATCTACTCCACCCTACTATACACAGAGTATATGGGGCAAAAACTTAATATCCTAGACACTCCCGGCTCGGACGATTTTTGCGGTTCACTTTTCTCGAGTTTTAAAGTTGCCGATATTGGAGTATTACTCGTAAATGCACAAAGCGGCTTTGAAGTCGGCACAGAGATACAAGCACGATACGCGCGCAGGCACGAAAAACCCGTTATTATTGCCGTTAATCAACTCGACCACGAAAAAGCAAGCTGGGAAACTACCGTCGATTCGATTATGGCAGCCTCAGAGGCAAAACCAGTTATAGTGCAATACCCCGTTAACCCCGGCGTGGGATTCGACGCTTTTATCGATGTACTGCTTATGAAAATGTACAAATTTAAAGATGATAGCGGAGCTCGTGAAGAACTAGATATCCCTGCTAATGAAATTGAAAGAGCAAAAGAACTGCATAACACCCTCGTTGAAGCAGCTGCCGAAAATGATGAAAAACTAATGGAACTATTCTTCGAAAAAGGAGAACTCACACAAGACGAAATGCGCTCAGGACTAAGAATAGGACTCGCAAGAAGAGACCTCGTTCCAATATTCTGCATAGCCGCCAAAAAAGATGTCGGCGTCAAAAGACTAATGGAATTTATCATAAACGTTGCCCCAGGACCAATCGAAGCACCTAACTTTAGACTCCAAGATGGTGGCGAAATTGAGTCGGATGCAACGAAACCTACTTCGATTTTTGTGTTCAAAACTGCCGTCGAACAACACCTTGGCGAAATGGTCTACTTTAGAGTTATCTCAGGTAAAATTACCGAAGGACAAGAACTCGAAAACCAAACAACTGGTCAAAAGGAAAAAATCTCGCAACTATTCGCGGTTGCTGGCAAAAATAGAACCAAAGTTACCGAACTGTGTGCAGGAGATATCGGATGCACAGTCAAACTTAAAGCCACTAGAGTGAACCATACGCTCAATGCACCAGGCAACGACTGGAAAATCAACCTTATCGGATTCCCACAACCTAGATATAGATGCGCCGTAAAAGCCGTGAACTCATCGGAAGATGAAAAACTTGGCGAATTGCTCAACAAAGCACACCACGATGACCCTACAATTGTTGTTAACTATTCGAAAGAACTTAAACAAACCATAATTGAAGGACAAGGCGAACACCACCTCAATATCCTGAAATGGCAAATTGCTAATAGTAACAAAATCGAACTCGAATTTTTTGAACCTAAAATTTCGTATCGCGAAACTATTACTAAAATAGCCCCTGCTAGCTACCGTCACAAAAAACAATCTGGAGGCTCAGGGCAATTTGGCGAAGTGCAGATGATTATTGAACCGTATTTCGAAGGTATGCCTGCTCCAGGGAAATATAAACTCGATGGAAAAGAGACCCAATTTAATGTCAAAAACACCGAAGAGATAAACCTCGACTGGGGCGGAAAACTTATCTACTGCTCCGCTATTGTCGGTGGCGCAATAGATGCTCGATTTATGCCGGCTATACTTAAAGGTATTATGGAGAAAATGGAAGAAGGACCCCTAACGGGCTCACTCGCTCGCGATATCCGCGTGATTGTCTTTGATGGCAAAATGCACCCTGTTGATAGCAACGAACTATCGTTCAAACTGGCAGGACGCAATGCGTTCAAAGAGGCATTTAAAAATGCAGGACCCAAAATTATGGAACCTATCTATAAAATCGAAGTTATCGTACCTACCGATAAAATGGGCGATGTAATGAGCGACCTGCAAAATAGACGCGCTATGATTGAAGGTATGAGCTCTGATAAAGGCTTTGAAACACTATCTGCCAAAGTCCCTCTATTTGAACTATACCGATACTCTACGACACTCAGTTCACTAACTAGCGGAAGAGCTACATATACTATGACCTTTGCTAACTACGAACCAGCTCCGTCTGACGTGCAAGACAAACTTCTAAAAGCGTACGCAGCAACACAAAGTGACGAAGATTAACCGTTGATTCTATATATTATAACCAAATAATAACATTCTACTAATCCCCCTCACCCGCTTCTTAATCAAAAAAGTTGCAGATGAGGGGGATTTTCTATAACTTTGCTATTCAAAATTAAGTTACACCTATTATTATATACAATGTTCAAAAAACTATTCCACGACTACGTCTCTAACACTTCTAAAATATACGTAGACGGAAACATACACCCTATTAAAGTCGCTCTAAAACAAATTAGACTGACAAATAAAAATACAATCAACCTTTACGACACCTCCGGACCCTATGGCGACCCAAACTATGTAGCCTCTACTGCCAACGGAATCCCAAAACTGAGAACCCAATGGCATAGCGAAAACGAAGAATTTCACACGCAAATGTGGTACGCCCGTAATGGGATTATTACACCCGAAATGGAATATGTAGCTATCCGAGAAAGTAACGGAGACGGCACTTTTACACCGCAAATGGTGATGGAAAGCGTCAAAGCGGGAAGAGCAATTATACCGTCGAGCAAAAACCACCCCGAAGCAGAACCAATGATTATTGGGGCAGAATATAAGGTCAAGATTAATGCTAATATTGGCAACTCGGCACTCGGCTCCGATATCGATGAGGAGATTGAAAAATCTCTATGGGCAGTCAAATGGGGCTCTGACACAGTTATGGACCTCTCTACTGGCAAAAACATAAACCAAACTAGAGAAGCAATTTTACGAAACTCACCGGTGCCTATCGGAACAGTTCCGATGTATCAAGCACTCGAAAAAGTCGACGGAGTCATAGAAGACCTTAACTGGGAATCGTTCCGCGAAACGCTTGTCGAACAGTGCGAACAAGGGGTCGACTACTTCACCATACACGCCGGACTACTAAAAGAATATGTGCCCTGCGCACTAAATCGCGTGACAGGAATTGTGTCGCGCGGAGGCTCTATTATGGCCAAATGGATGCTGCACCACGACAAAGAGAGCTTCCTTTATGATAATTTTGAAGAAATATGCAAACTCTGCGCACAGTATGACGTTGCACTGTCGTTGGGTGACGGACTCAGACCTGGCTCAACGGCTGATGCGAATGACGAAGCACAATTTGGCGAACTTAAAACACTGGGCGAATTGACTAAAGTCGCTTGGAAATATGATGTACAAGTGATTATTGAAGGGCCGGGACACGTGCCAATGGATAAAATCGCTGAGAATATGACGCTGCAAAAAGAACTTTGCCACGAAGCTCCATTCTATACGCTTGGGCCACTCGTTTGTGACATTGGCGCAGGATATGACCATATTACGGCCGCTATCGGCGGTACTATGATAGCGTTTTTGGGAACAGCGATGCTATGCTATGTCACAACTAAAGAACACCTTGCACTACCTGATAAAAATGACGTCCGAGAGGGGGTCGTAACTTTCAAAATTGCGGCACACGCAGCCGACGTAGCAAAAGGCAACAAACAAGCTATTGCTCACGACAGAGCAATGAGTGAGGCACGCTACGAATTCAGATGGCAAGACCAATTCAACCTATCTCTTGATGCCGAAAGGGCACGTAAAATGCACTATGCAATGGTGGGCGAAAACGCTGACCACTGCGCTATGTGTGGCCCTAATTTTTGCGCTATGAGAATAACTCGCTCTATTAAAAAATAATAAAAAAAACCGCGATATGAACAAACCACTTGTACTCCAC
>CAMQUV010000155.1 GCA_947037995.1 uncultured Rikenellaceae bacterium | reverse complement strand
CGGATTGCTGTCGCTGTGTATACAGCGGCGGCGGGGGGAATCCGCCGCTGATAGGAGTTGTAGTTGGTGTTTATGAGTCAAAGCCTGTGGAGGGTTGTGCAATCTAGTATTGCTCGCCTCCGCTGGGGGAGGCTTTGGCTCGCAGGGCATAGCCTGCAAGTTGTTTTGGCATTTGCGCCCTTTGTGCAAGTATGTTTTCGAAGGCCTGTCGGGGGTGTTCTATTAGAACATCTCCGGCTAGGGGAGGCCTTCGATATTCTTGGCTCTGCCTATGCCAGTTATTTTAGTTTTATTATTTGGTCACGGCGGATTGCTGACGCTGTGAATACAGCGGCGGCGGGGGGAATCCGCCGCTGATTGTTAATTGCCAATTGGCTTTGTAGGTAGCTATTGGTTGCTTGGTCTCGAGAGCCGAGGTGAAGACCTTCCGACAGGCAATCTTCAAGTGGCGTTGCCACCGGCTGGGGGAGGCCGCTACTGACAGGCATTAAAAGATACCTACGCTCTACCCGACAGGCAATCTTGGTGTAATGTTGTCACGGGGCAGCAATAATAGGGCATACAACACAAAATCGAGCACCAATAACATTTAAGATTGATGCTCGACCGATATGTAAGTTTATTTAGCTTGGTTGCGGAATTATCCTTTACGTCTAATTTCTGCAACTGTAATTGCCGTAGCGACAGCAACATTGAGCGACTCAACGTGATTAGCATCACCAAAGTGCGGAATATAGATTTGTTTTGTCAACAGTTCGGCAATTTCGTCCGAGATACCTCTTCCTTCGTTCCCCATAACGAGGATACCTTGGTTCAGGTTTTCTTCAACGTCATAGAGTGTAGAGGCGTTTTCGTCAACTATTGTTCCCCAGATATTACCTTCGAAATTTTGGAGCATTGGCGCTAGGTCGGTATAAGTAACGAGGACCCTGCCTATGGCACCCATAGTCGATTGAATAACTTTAGGGCTAAAGCAGTCGGCACAAGTTGGGCTACAGAATATATTTTTTATGCCGTACCAGTCTGCTATTCTGATAATAGTCCCGAGGTTCCCGGGGTCTTGCACGCCGTCTAGCACGATAGATAGTTTATCTGAGGGCGGCGTAACATCGTCATTTCGGGGAATTTTAACGAGAGCAAGCGATGCAGCTGGGCTTTTCATTTGACTGATACGCTCCATAATTTCGAAATCTATGATTTCGGAGTTAACATTTTCATTAACCAGCAGTTTGCTGTCTTCGGTAAGATAGATGTGTTCTACTTCGAGAATTGAGGATTCGAGGAGCTCAGAGATGAGCTTATCTCCCTCAGCAACAAATATTTGACTTTCGTTGCGCGCCTGCTTTGTCGAGAGCGAACGCAGGAATTTTATGTGGTTGTTGATAATCATTTTGCAAATATAGATACGAATGGGACAGAAAAAAAATATTTTAAGTTGTTTTTCTTGTTTATAATTTTTTTTATTGCTAAATTTACAAATACAAAAAAACAAGACTATTTTCATAGGACAATTTTCAACTAAAAACTACTGTAATAATATGGCATCTCTTCATTTTGACAAAGCCGAATTAGGCAACCTGCAATACTCACTGCAGAGAGAATTGCTCGCAACAAACCGCGCAGGAGGTTATATGAGCACCACGATTGTTGGCTGCAACACCCGAAAATACCACGGACTTATGGTATCCTCGCTCGACGAACTCGGCGGAGAAGACTTTGTACTACTCTCCTCGCTCGACGAAACCATTATTCAGCATAAAGCCGAATTCAACCTCGCAATCCACCGCTATCGCGATAACTACTACGAACCAAGAGGACATAAATATATTGTCGACTTCGCATACACTCCAACTCCGACTACCACATACAGAGTCGGCGGAGTCGTACTCAAAAAAGAACTACTATGGGTGCACAGCAGACACCAACTACTGATTAAATATACCCTGATGGAAGCTAGCTCTCAAACATTCCTCAGACTCAGACCCCTGCTTGCGTTCAGAAGCCGACACAGCCTCTCGAAACAAAATATGGAAGCCGATACTAAATCGTATCCCGTTAATAATGGAGTCAAATCCAAAATGTATGACGGATTCCCATTCCTGTTTATGCAAACCTCAAAACAAACCGAATTCGTAGCCGCACCACACTGGTACAATAACTTTGTCTATGGCGAAGAGATTATTCGAGGGTACGAAGCCGAAGAAGACCTCCTTACTACGGGGTACTTCGAAGGTGAACTCAAAAAAGGAGAAAGTATAATATTCTCTGCATCAACATCCGAAGTCAATACCGAATCGCTCAACGAACTGTTTAATGACGAAATTACTAGACGCAGCGAAAAAACAGAATTCCTACCGGCACTGAAACACTCTGCTAGACAATTCCTGATTACATACCAAGGAAATAGAATGCTTACTGCTGGATACCACTGGTATAACCCTAGGTCGAGAGAAACGTTTATTGCGCTCACAGGATGCACGCTCACACAAGGACTCAACGAAGATTTCGAACATATACTCAACCACCACGTTACGAGACTCAAAAATGGATTCTTTGGCGAACACCTCGCTGCGGATACGTCACTGTGGTTCTTTAGAACTCTGCAAGCCCTACCTTATATATATGAGAAAAAAGATATCTGGCATAAGTATAAAGATGCAATATGCCAAATATTAAGTGCGTATAGAAGCGGAGATACACCGTACGGTGCTATCAAAATGATGGACAACGGACTTATATATGCCGAACTAGAAAACACCCCACTCACGTGGATGAGAGCGATGGTTGATGGAAAACCTGTCACGCAAAGACCTGGGTATGCAGTCGAAATAAACGCACTTTGGTATAACGCCATCTGCTTCGCACTCGACCTTGCCGAGGAATCTCAAGACAATGAGTTTATTAATCAGTGGAAAGATATGCCCGAACTGGTACAAAAAAGCTTTGTAGATATGTTCTATCTCAAGGATAAAAAATACCTGGCCGATTATGTACACAACGGATACGTGTCGCAAGATATCAGACCAAACCAACTACTGGCGGTCTCACTAAAATATAGCCCCCTAAACTACGAACAAAAAGGAGCAGTGCTTGGCTGCGTTAAAGATAAACTGTTTACCACTCGAGGTATCAGAACACTTTCGCCCGAAAACCCCGCTTATGTAGGGATTTGCAAAGGCTCGCATAATGAACGCGAAAATGCAATGTGCCAAGGAACTATGTTCCCCTGGCTACTGGAACACTACGTTCTTGCTGGGTTTGAAGTCTATGGCGAAGGATTTATTTACCAAGCAGAAGATATTATTGCCGACTTTAAAGGCGAAATGCTATCGTATGGCATCGGCTCTGTACCCGAAATATTTGACGCCGACCCACCACACGCTCCGGCCGGAGCCATCAGCTACGCACCCTCCGTAGGTGCTATTCTGGTTATTCAATCTATTATTGAACGACGAAATACGGGACTGTTTAGATAAATGGAAAACTGATTGTATTATATAAAATAACAACTATGAGAGTATTAATGTTTGGGTGGGAATTCCCACCACATATCGCTGGCGGACTTGGAACAGCCTGCTACGGACTAACCAAAAGTATGGCAGCGCAAGGATGCGAAATCATTTTTGTAGTGCCCAAAGCACACGGAGACGAAGACCAATCTTTCATTAAAGTTGCCAATGCCTCTGATGTCGAAGTGGCCTACGGACACGTCATTGAAGATAAGGTGATGATGGAAAAACTTAAAGTAATACAAATCAACTCAAACCTCGTCCCATACCTGTCGCCCGAAGAATATGCCACTGAAACTACTAAATTCAAAGAAGGACACCAATTTATTACACACGATGTGTGGAAAGAAAGATACGCCTTTAGTGGAAAATATGGCGCGAATCTTATGGAGGAAGTTGCTCGATATGCAGTCGTGGCTAAGATCGGAAGAGCACACGTCTGAACTCCAGTCACCGCTCATTATCTCG
>CAMQUV010000154.1 GCA_947037995.1 uncultured Rikenellaceae bacterium | reverse complement strand
CCTACACTCTTTCCCTACACGACGCTCTTCCGATCTCGGTAAATGTACCATAAGCCGTTGTAAGCATATCGTCCCAATAAAGTGCCAACTCGTCAGTTTGCATACCATAACGATTCACAGTGTACTGATACAACCATTGATGCAAATTAATCTCACTATCAGTCCAACCAGCGTCAAAAATAAGCTCGTAAATAACCTCATTATTCTCCAACCCCTCAGGCGCGGTTCCATAACCAACTAACTCACCTTTATTCGCCGATTTCAAAGCCTCTAAATGCCCGTTAGCATAAAACTCGAGCACTCCTGTATGTGCATTTTTACCTCCCATATTCGGAATCACACTATACACCCAGGGCTTATTATGAAAACCATTATAAAATTCCCAGTTAACACTGCTTTTCCAAAAATGCTTATTGTAATCTACTGCTAAATCTAACAGCAACATCTTATCATTAGGAACAGCCGAAAGCAAAGCCGCCAACGTCTTATCATCCCAAATCTCACGTTGATAACCAAACATCCATCCCTGCATAACCCAAACAGCATCAGGGTTAGCCTCGGCAATAGTATTATAAAGATTCTTAGCATACGAAGCTATCATCTCATAACGCGCTGGGTCGTCCTTAGGAGGAAAAGGTATCTCCATCTCATTGAAACTATCGGCTAGATAATAATCAGCCTTGCCAAACTCCTTTTCCCACTCCTTGATAAACATTTTACCTATCTCAGCAAACAGTTTATTCTCAGGAGACAACATATAGCTATGGAAATTATTAGCCCAAGACGATTTAAATAAATTCAAATTAGGGTGTAAACGCTCCATTTCCTTAGGTACGAATCCTGCAAATGCAGGGCAAATAGGTTTCATTCCCAAACTTTTCATACGCTTAAGTATTGAAGTCTGTAACTCTACTTGGTCATCGTGCCAACTCTGAGTCAACGGGCCGTCGTGCGACGAAATGTTACCCATTCTAAACCAAGGCAAGTGAGCAGGACCTGAAAAGAAATTGTTAATCTCACTATCTGTTAACCCCATTTTTTTCCACACTCTAGCTATAATAGCCTCATAAGCAACCAGCGCCAAAGGCATATCTACACCGTGCAGAGCCATATAATCAATCTCTTTTTCCCATCGCGCCCAATCCCAATAAGGAGTAGTGTAACCAAACGTACATACGTTCAAATAATAGTGATGCTTATAGGGTGAAACAACTTGCTTAGGGTTGATATCAACAAGGCTACCAGGTAGTTTCAAGTTAGACCCAGACCAAGTGTATAGCCCGTTGCCATTTGATTTCATATAATCGTAAAAACCCCTAGTCAAAGCAGTTGCCGAAGAACCTGTTATCTCAAGTTCACCATCGTTTACATTATACTTAAAGTACTTTTTACCATCCTCACGCGGAGCAATTTCGAGCTTCACAGGTGGTTTTGCATCCTTCGTCACCCTTTGTAGTAATTCGCTGGCCGCCTTAGTAGACTGCGCCATTGCACTAACACCACAGAGTATTAATACCGTGACAATTAATTTTCTTTTCATTTCAGTTATCTTTTTTTTTATAATTATTTGATATTAATCTATTCCTATATCAGAGGCTTTAGCCTGCGTTATGAGTTTTAAATCAACCAGTTTATTCAACAATTCGTCTTTGCTGTAACCATCTAATGTGAATTTCTCGTCAATTACCCTTGAGTTTTTCTCTATAACAAACTGCGGAGCATCAAAAGTTTTGTCAATACCATAAAATACATTATCCTCAAAAACTACATTGCGAGGGACTGCCGTATTTGGCAGATAGCCCTCCAAAAGGTAAGGATATTGCGTGCTATATGGCGGTTTATCGTAGTTGACAGCCTTCAATCTTTTCTCAAAAATACCATTGGGCAATACCATACTTTTACCCCATCCCTGCATACGATTGTCGATGTGAGCGATATACTTAGAATTGATAAACAGATTCTCCTTATACGTAATATCCGAGCCCCCACCAATGAGTAGGTCCCATTTACCACCATTGTAAATAATGTTACCCTCGACCAACATTCCGCCAGCTCCATCATCGTGATAAATTGCACAAGTGTTATAAACACTAGGTATTTGCGCGATAAGATTATCCTTAATAACATTACCACACTCTGACGGGTCGCGCCCATAATAAATAGCCCCTTGGTCTTCAACCTCTTGGCAAACATTGTGGATATAGTTATTCTCAATAGTATGATTATTACCGTGGAGCAAAATCGCCATACTAGGGGCGTCGTAAAGCTCACAGTTGCGCACATTGTTACCAACACAAGTCAAGTCAATGTGAGGTCTATATGATTTCGTAACACGATTGTTATTATGAAACACCGAGTTTTCGATAGTATTGTTTCCCATTTCGAGCGTGTTGCGACTTCCACCGCCCAGAACAACTCCGCCAGCACCTAAATTGTAAAATTCACACGATGAGATAACATTATTATTCCCTCCGAGTCTATTAAAAGTCGTGTTTTCATATAAATGCTGCATCAAATTACCCAAAACAGTACGTTCAGGCGAACTTGTCCCCTCGTGCTGAGGTTGCGAAAATGGCACTACACCGTATCCAACCATTATTGCAAGACTACCGCTATTCCTGAAAACACAATTATCAATAACCACATTTTGAGCCTCTACCATTGTAATAGCAATCGAACGAGAATATTCAAAGGTAATCCCCTCAATATTAACGTTATGCGCTCCGTAGATATCAAAAAAAGGCTTTTCGAGCATAGTGAAATCCAAGGATTCAACTGCCCCCGTTGTTGGCGCCATAAAATAGAGTAGTCCCTCCTTGGCATCAACAAAATATTCACCCGCAACATCCAGCTCCTCTTTTACATTATATATATAGTATCTATTCCAGTGATAGCTGCTATTAAATCCATACATAGTAGGGAAGTGTGTAGAAAGTTCTTTTTTAGCCGTGTCAATCTTCGATATTTTCAAAGCATCATCGGCATATCCATAATGAAAATAGCCACTAATCCACATATTGTCAGACTTGGCCCATTTCGAGATTTTATCATCAGCATACTTAATCGTAGCGCCTTTATTCGAATAGTCACCATTTCGTGGCACCGAACCAGTTTCGACAACTTCGCCCATACGAACCATAGATTTGTTAGGCCATCGGGCGAGGTTCATCGCGTGACCATTAACAAAAAGTTCGCCCCAAGCTGGTATAATAGGTCTTGCAAAACCGACACTCTCGATAGTTCCGTAATCATTAACACCCAGGCTTTTCAGGTCGACCGTATAAACATTAGTTTGGCCAATTGTAGTTGTTTTAAGGTTTTCGATAGGCAATTTTACACCGCCCGAAAAGATAACCTTGTCGGTGCCCGTCGGAGTTTGGTGAGCTTTGATGGTAACGTCAGACAAAAAATGCGGCAAGTAATATGATTTATCTATAAAATAGGTTCCTTGTTTAACAATAATTTCTGTTTTCGTTTGACTGTTTTCAGCTTTAATTTTCAATAATTTTTGATACGCTTGGTCGAACGTTGCAAATGGTTTTTTCTGTGTTCCATTTTGTTTTTTCGCCACTGTGGCACTAGCGTCGACCCATATAACCTCCTGTGCCAACACGGCAATAGGACTGAGCGCAAAGAGCAGTGATAATAATAATAATTTCATAAATCTTAAGGGGTAATGTTTGGTTTTTTTGAGGTTAGTATATGTAATTTATTTGTTAGTTCTAAAGACCTTAATAACTCCTTTGAGTTTCTTGAGGTGTGCAATGACCATATCAATTTGCGATGCGCTAATAACTTCGATAGAAAGGTTACCTTCGGCCAACGCGTTAGTAGCAGTAAAATTAGCGTTACGAATATTTATTTTAAGTTTTTTACTAATAAGTTCCGACACCTCATTAAATATCCCTTGCCTATCGTCCATAACGATTTTAATAATACACAAAAACGAAGATTTGCCTGCGGCTTGTTGCCAAGTGGCTGTCAGCACCCTATACGGATAGCGCTC
>CAMQUV010000153.1 GCA_947037995.1 uncultured Rikenellaceae bacterium | reverse complement strand
GCACTACTCCATCGCGTACAATCACCACTCCCACACTACAAATACTGGTTTTGTTGTGGTTGGCCGTCTCAAAGTCTATCGCGACAAAATCTTTCATCATAAGTTTTTCGTGTTTTTTATATACGTATATATATGCCTGTATTCTCTATTATCGTTTTCTAGCAACTCTAAGTCGGGCGCTACGAGAGCGAGGGTTTTCTTCGACCTCTTGCGCGCTTGCCTCGATAGGTTTGCGGGTGATAAGTTCAAATGGAGCCAGAGATTTTCCGAAAAAGTCTTTCTCAACGGTTCCCTCAAAATTTCCGCTACGCATAAAATTCTTCACCATCCTATCTTCGAGCGAATGGTATGTAATCACAGAAAGAATCCCACCTGGTTTGAGCAGCTCGAGCGCTCCGAGGAGCATCATTTCGAGAGCTTTCATCTCTTGGTTGACCTCAATGCGTAGGGCTTGGAACAACTTGGCGTAGAACTTCGAATCGCCGGTTCTTGGCGTTGACCTTCTGACGGCTAGTTTGAGCTGTTCGATGGTTTCGATTGGTGCTAACTCCCTGTGATAGAGCAGGTCTGAGGCTAGCCTCATTGGTTTGTCGAGTTCGCCGTAGACCGCAATTATTTTGGTCAGTTGTTCGAGCGAATATGTATTTACAACCTCGGCAGCGGATACGGTTGCATCTTGGTTCATTCTCATATCGAGTGGCCCATCGAATCTAAATGAGAATCCACGTTCGGGCGTATCAAAGTGATGCGAGCTAACACCCAGGTCGGCCAAAATACCATCAACCTGCGCGAATCCTGCTGCGCGTGTACAGCCTCGAAGGAACATAAAGTTATTATGTATCATCGTATGGCGTTTGTCATCGGGCGCATTGAGTATCGCATCTTGGTCTTGGTCGAAGCTAACTAGGTTTCCTTTTTTGGATAGTCTATTAAGTATCTCGCGGCTGTGCGACCCTCCGCCAAATGTGACATCAACATAAATGCCATCAACGTTCTCAACTAGTGGGTCGATACTCTGGTTGAGCATCACTGGGATGTGGTATGAACTATTTATTTCACTCAAAATCGTAGTTTTTTTTGGTTATTGTTGCTGCTATTAAATTAAGAGAACAGTTTGATTATATCGTTTCCGTTAGCTAGTATTACTATCCCCAGAATAATAAAGAACCCCACGTACTGCGCCACCTCGAGCACTTTTTGGCTAGGTGAGCGGCGTGTTATCATTTCATAGACAATAAACACAAGGTGTCCCCCGTCGAGTGCGGGAATTGGCATAATATTGATTACGGCAAGCATAATCGACAGCAGCGCCGTGATATGCCAAAAAGACAGCCAACTCCACTGGCCAGGGAATATATTGCCCATAGCAATAAATCCGCCAACCTCTTTATACGCGCCAGTATCTGGATTTGCTATAACTTTAAGTTGGCGCAAGTAGTTTCCGATTTCATTATACCCCTTCACTATACCGGCTGGCACAGCTTGGAATATAGAGTATTCTCTGTGCGAAATTTTATAGACATCACCTATTTGCACCCCGAGCAACGCTCCGAGCACAGCTGTGCTATCCATAGTTGCCGCCACGGTCATAACCGAGTCGACACCTTTACGGGCAACATTGAGCGTTATGGTTTTATTAGTGTTTTGTGCGAAAACCTCAACAAATTCGTCTCTATATTTCATACTCACACCATTAACACCAACTAGGCTATCACCAGCCATAAGACCTGCTCTCTCAGCCACCGAGCCCTCTTGTATATCCGAGATATTAAATGGGCTTCTAAGGTTGATAAAGTTTCTATCCTTTAGCATAGTTTCAATCATAGCGTCCGTGATAGTAAATTTAACTGGTTCGCCTTGTCGCTCGACAACAACCTCGCGGTTTTCGCCCAGCAGTATCATTTGCGGTATTAGTGCGAAATTCCCCACCTCTTGTCCGTCAATAGATATAACTTTATCGCCATTTTCGAACCCTACGTTTTGCGCAATTTCGCTAAATACATATCCGTTATAGACATCTTTGTTATCGACATAGCTCTCTCCCCACGCATAGGTTATCCCAATAAATATTGCCATCGCCAGGATAATATTCATCATCACCCCTCCGATAATAATGAAGAATCGTTGCCACGCCGGTTTGGATCTATACTCCCAGGGTTGCGGCTCTTGTTTGAGCTGCTCGCTGTCCATAGATTCGTCTACCATCCCCGATATTTTGACGTAGCCTCCCAGCGGTATCCATCCAATTCCGAATTCGGTGTCCTTTACTTTCTTTTTAAATATTGCGAACTTATAATCGAAAAATAGATAGAATTTCTCAACTCTACATTTGAATATTTTTGCGAAAATGAAGTGTCCAAACTCGTGTATTATTATTAATAGCGATAACGCCATCAGTAGTTGTACGGTTTTGATTATTGTTGATGCTTCCATAGATTTATAGTACTATTTGTAATTCAGTTTTAATTATTTATTTTTTGTTTATTAGTTGCTGTGCTATCGCCCTAGAATTGGCGTCAATGACGATTAACTCTTCGATAGATTCTAGTTTTTTGTTTTGAACGGCTCCCATTGTTCCTTCGATGAGTGGCGCTATATCGCCGTAGCCAATCTCTTTGCGCAAGAACGCTCCGACTATTATTTCGCCGGCTGCGTTGAGCACTGTTGGCATAACGCCCCCTTGCTCCATCGCTTGGTAGGATAGTTTCAGGCAGGGGTATCGCTCCATTTCGACCTCACGGAACGTAAGTGTGCCGAGGGGGTTATATTTTGGGCACTGTGGCATTTCGGCTCTTCGTGGGAATGTGAAGGCGTATTGTATTGGTAGTCTCATATCGGGCATTCCCAGTTGCGCTTTTATCGCGCCATCTTTGAGTTGCACCATTGAGTGTATAATTGCTTCAGGGTGTATCACCACGTCGATTTCACTATTTTTCATACCGAAAAGGTGATGTGCTTCGATGATTTCAAAGCCTTTGTTGAGCATTGTAGCCGAATCGACCGTGATTTTGGCGCCCATATTCCAAGACGGGTGCGACAATACTTGTTCGACCGTTGCATTGGGCAGCTCTTTAATCGGCATATCTCGCAGTGCTCCCCCTGACGCTGTAAGTATCAATTTCTCGACATCATTTTCGCCCAGCAGACACTGGAATATTGCCGAATGTTCCGAGTCAACAGGCAGGATTGGCGCCTTGCACTCCAACGCCATAGGGATAATTAAGTCCCCAGCTGTAACTAGAGTCTCTTTGTTCGCCAGAGCGATTTTCTTTGAGGCGCGTATTGCCGCGATAGTGGGTTCTAGGCCTGCAAAACCATTTATGGCGGTTAAAACCGTGTCAATTTCGCCGCTCTGCACCTCTTGGCATAAAGCCGCACTGCCAGAGTACACTTTTGTATCTGTGTGAGAAAGAGCCTTTAAAAGCGGCTCGTAGTGTTTTTCGTTGGTTATAATGACAGTTGCAGCGTCGAACTCTATGGCCTGAGCTGCAAGTAGTTGCCAGTTATTTTCGGCGCACAATAATGACACCTCAAACTCCTCGGCGCTATGTTTTATAACGTTAAGTGCCTGAGTACCGATAGAACCTGTACTTCCTAGTATTGCGATTTTTTGCATAATGGTCACAAAGTTAAAAAAAATTTCACCATTATCGGCAAGAAAAGGGGCGAATGGAGATAATGGCCGTTTTATAAGGCTAAATTATCGGGGTGCTGGCAATTCTAACTTTGGGTGCTGTTAGTGAATCTCTGATTCACTGCGAGCCGGATGCCTCCCCGTGCGGGAGGCTCGCTACTGGAGCGAGCTAAAGGGGGTAAACCCCCTCCCCCAGGCATCCTGTCGCCTGTAATTTGCCAAATTTATACTGCGGCGTAAATTGCATCCTATTGATAACGAGCCAAATACAACCCTTCGGCAGCTATCAGCCTGCGAGCCAAAGGTGTCAACGACACTTGAAGATTGCCTGTCGGGTGGTCTCCACAGGCTTTGACTCATAAGTAAACAATTGGCAATTAACAA
>CAMQUV010000152.1 GCA_947037995.1 uncultured Rikenellaceae bacterium | reverse complement strand
GTTTCTCGCAAATTGCTACACTACTATAATAACCACATATATATTATTATGACCAAAGAACTTATCATAAAAACCTCCAAAAACGATATATCTATCGCACTGCTCGAAAATGGACTTCTCAAAGAACTTAACCAAGAGAAAAATAATGCCAATTTCGTCGTAGGAGATATATACCTCGGGAAAGTACGCAAAATTATGAGCGGACTTAATGCCGCATTCGTTGATGTAGGGTACGAAAAAGATGCATTTATACACTACCTTGACCTAGGACCTAACTGGAATAACCTTACCAAAATATCTAAAGCAGCTGGCAAAAAAGGAAGACCTATTGACATATCTTACAATAAACTCCTACCAGACCTCAAAAAAGAAGGCAAAATTGCTTCGGCACTCTCTAGCGGTGAACTAGTTATTGTACAAATAGCCAAAGAACCTATCTCAACCAAAGGACCTAGACTTACTGCCGACTTGTCACTACCAGGAAGACACCTCGTACTCATACCGTTTACCAATAAAATCAATATCTCGCAAAAAATCAAATCGAATGCCGAACGCACTAGACTAAGAAAAATTGCGGAGAATATACTTCCCAAAAACTTCGGCGCTATCATACGTACCGCCGCAGAAGGCAAAACGCAAGACGATATCGAAAACGATATTAGAGACCTACTCCAAAAATGGAGCAAACTAACGCAAAACCTACAAATACTTAACACACCTTCAATTCTGCTTGGCGAAGATAATAGAACTACAACTATCCTACGCGACCTGCTTAATGACTCTTTTAGCGCGATTCACGTCGACGACGAGAATGTCTACTCGCAAGTCAAAGAGTATATTTCTGCTATCGAACCGAATGCTGAGAAAATTGTAAAACTTTATAGAGGCAAAATCTCAATCTTCGATAATTTTGATGTCACTAAACAAATTAAACAATTCTTCGGTAGAACAGTTCCGTTCAGAAGAGGCGCATACCTTATCGTAGAACATACCGAAGCACTTCACGTTATTGACGTAAATAGTGGCAAAAGGTCGAAAAGTGACGAAAATCAAGAGCAAAACGCCCTCGAAGTCAACCTTAATGCAGTTCCCGAAATTGCACGACAACTTAGACTCAAAGATATGGGTGGTATCGTTGTTATCGACTTTATCGACCTGCACACGGCTCCTAATAAAGCCCTGGTACTCAAAGCAATGCAAGAAGCGATGTCTACGGATAGAGCCAAACATAACATCCTGCCTCTAACGAAGTTTGGACTTATGCAAATTACCAGACAAAGAGTCAGACCCGAAACGCAAATCTCTATCAACGAGACCTGTCCTTCGTGTAGAGGTACGGGACAAATCGAACCTACAATACTTATCGACAAACAAATCGAGAACCAAATAGCGTACCTCGTTAAAGAGAAACACTATAAAATTATACATATTCATACTCACCCGTATATCGCAGCGTACCTCAAAAAAGGGCTGTTCTCACCGAGATTTAGATGGATGATGAGATATATGGCTTCGATTAGAATATTCCCGAATGATTCGATGGGAATGGTCGACTTCAAACTCTACAACTCGGCTAATACTCCTATTAGCTAAATAAAGAAATTGAATAACTATGGAAAATAAAGCTCCCGAAATTGACGTCGAACTTACTGACGAAATTGCTCAAGGCACCTATGCAAACCTAGCAGTTATAGCACACTCTTCTTCCGAATTCGTGCTCGACTTCATTAGACTTATGCCCGGTATGCCAAAAGCGCAAGTCAAAAGTAGAATTATACTTACACCCGAACACGCCAAAAGACTGATGTTTACTCTCCAAGAAAACATTGCTCGATATGAAAAAATGGTCGGCAAAGTGGAACTCGAAACACCTATTCTACCGAATATTAAAGGATTTGGCTCAATAGAAAGCTAACCATACGACGAACTAATAACACTATTAACTATTACACCGTTATAGTATAATTATAAATCCCCCCTTCTCTCACAGCAGAATTGTTTTCTGGTTAAGAGAAAGGGGGATTCTTTTATGGTGCGTTGGGTGCGCGGAGCACTGGGAATACTAATCAAACACAAATTAATGATAAGTACAAGTGCAGGTGTAATTAAAACGCCTGTCGATTACGTAGTGCGTGTGAGATTGTAAGTGAATCGGCATATTCGATATCATCACCAAACCCAATCCCTCTCGATATAGCGGAGATAGTGAGGTTATATTTATTGATTTTGCGTGAGATATAGAACATTGTGGTTTCGCCTTCAACTGATGTTGGGAGGGCAAGGATAACTTCTTTGGCGTTATTTGTTTGTATATGTGTTTCTAGGAGGTCGATTTTAAGGTCAGACGGTGCAATTCCATCAAGCGGCGAAATTACTCCACCCAAGACGTGATAGAGTCCGTTATACTGACCACTTTGTTCGATAGATATAAGGTCTCCAACATTTTCTACTACGCAAATAAGTTCTTTATTGCGCGAGTTGCTAGAGCAGATTGGGCAGAGGCTATCATCCGAGATATTATTACATTTGACACAATTTTTGACGTTATGTCTAAAATTCCCGATGGCATCACTGAGAAGGTCAGCATCGAGTATATCGCTACGAAGGATATGTAGAGCAAGTCTGAGTGCGGTTCTGCGGCCTACTCCAGGAAGTTTGGCTAGTTCCGTAGTAACGTTATTAAGTAGTTGTGACATAAATATTTATTTAATATTTCTTCGATTGAGTTCGTTATGATAAAGTCTAGCGTTTTGGTTGTGTTGAGTTAGGTTCGTAGCAAATGCGTGTTCTCCGTTAAGGCTAGCTTTAGCGCAGAAGTAGAGGTATTTGTGGGGTTTATCGCAATAATTGAGTGTTGCATCAATGACATATCCGGCAGGAATAGCGATAGGACCGGGGGGCAAACCTTGATTTTTATAGGTATTGTAGGGTGATTTATAGGCAAGATGTTTGTGTAAAATTCTCTTTATGGTGAAGTCACCGATAGCAAATTTCACGGTAGGGTCGGCCTGCAGGGGCATTCTTTTTTTGATTCGGTTAATGTAGACACCTGCAACGGTTGTCATTTCTTTACGCACTTTAGTTTCTTCTGTAACAATTGAGGCTATAGTAGTAATTTGGTTGGGTGAGAGTTTAAGTTTAGCAGCTTTAGCTTTTCTTTCTTCGTTCCAAAATTTGCGATATTCTTTGTGGAGTCTAATGATTATTTCTTTGGGTGATTCGCTCCAATATATTTCATAGGTATTGGGTAGGAATAGCGCAGGAAGCGTATTTTTGGTGAATCCGAGCGAGTCAATCAGTTTTTCATTATTGAGTGTTTTAATGAATTGCGCTGAGTCTGCGAGGGTATATTTAGACAGTGCGCCAGCGAGTGACTCGATAGTTCTGATATTATTAAATGTAAGCCTAACGGGCGATTGATGACCGAATGCAATAGCCGTAAGGAGTTGTCTGTGCGACATTCCTTTTTCGATTTTATAGTTACCTGGTTGGAGCGAGTGGATATTATTATTGATAGCGTGGGCGCGACAATTCTCTGCACTATTAATAACACCAACATTTTCGAGAGAATCAAAGAGTTTATCGAATGTAGTTGATGGATAGATTTTTATTTGTGTATTTTCTAGAACTGGGCTCGAGAATCGGTAGTTATAAGCGCTATATCCAAAGTTAAAGGCTATGACGCCAAGGAAACAGGCAATAAATAGGATGAGTAGTCTAGTTTTTTGCGATTTTTTCATAAAGTTTTTTTTTAAGATTTGTGCAAATATAAGTAAATTTTTATTATCTTTGCCCTCCGAGAGTAAGTCTTTCACGACCAGCTCCCCTTTAACCCCCCAGGACAGGAATGTAGCAAGGGTATTTGGGTTGAGCGGTGCGATGAAAGTAGCTTACTCTCTTTTTTTGTGCTTTTTTTTTCTGTTGCCCTTCCACCTACACAACCACCACCCAAGGAGCCGCCGGCACACACACCATCGCCAAACAAACTATAACAGTAACACAATACACTATATTTGACGTAGACTATAAAGATAACCCTGCTAA
>CAMQUV010000151.1 GCA_947037995.1 uncultured Rikenellaceae bacterium | reverse complement strand
ACGTCAAATATAGTGTATTGTGTTACCGTTACAGTTTGCGTGGCGATGGTGTGTGTGCCGGTGGCCGAAACTAGGGTATAAGTTTTTGTCTAATAAATTCCGGGACCTCCGTAGAGATTCGTGCAATAGGGTCATAAGCCACGGCAACGGAAGTACAATTTGACACTACCCGACCCGACTCTTTATTCACTAACTCTTGAAAAAATGTAACACTCTTTGTTCCCACTTTCTGCAAAGAAGTATGAACCTCAATAGGGTCATTAATCGTGATTTGGTCTAGATAATTAATAGTAGACGAAACTTTCAAGAGCCACAACTCCGAATCCGGGCTATAACTAACGCCAAGCATAAGAGTATGAAACTCACTTAGCCCAAGGTCAAAAATACTATGATAGGTTCCATTGTAGAGATGCCCAAGCATATCCATATCATTCCAACGAAGTTGGACAGGTGTTTTAATAGTCATAAGTAACGAGTAAATCTTTAATTTCGAGAAATTTTATAGTTTTGTTTTGGTTAAAAGCTGTCGCGGAAAGTGTTTTACCACCAATTTCGTCGACATTAACACCTGTGATTTTGAGGTCTTTGCGAAATTCAGCCCCTTCGATTCCTGCAGCTTTATAGAGTGTTTCTTTGGCACACCAAATGAGTAGATGGGGGTTTTTCGGGAAAATATTTCGTGCAATTTCGACTTCATCAGCAGATGCAAATTTGCGTTCAATTCTGGCAGCACAACGCCCAACCAGTTCAATATCTACACCACATTGGTGCGAGGCAGCATAGAGTGCAACATAATTAGCCGTATGAGAGATAGAAATATTCAGCGGTGAATTGCTCAACATAGGTGCTCCATTAGGTTTATAATAGATAGCATTTTGGAGGTAAAGAGCTGCAATATTACGCGCTGCAAGCCACTGAAGTCTATGCTGGGGATTTGTCAACTTTTCGAGTTGTAACAATTGAGCATCACAGAGGCGTGCATCGATTAAAAGTTGTTCTTCGCTTTCGTCTATGCACCATACAAACAGCGAGTTAGAGTTAAATATCAGAGGCATTATCGATAAGAACTTTTACTTTAGTTATTTGAAAACCTTTGACCTGTTCGGCCGTAAAGGTAATATTCTGTATAATAATCGAGTCGGTTTGTTTGAAAAATGAGTTATTATTTTCGAGCATCAATCCAGCAATAGTATCAGCCTCGCCCTTTGTAGGGTCAAAAAATTCGTGAGGCAGATTCAATATCCGCTCAAGGTCACCGATATGTGTGCGCCCTTCAAAAAGGAACGTATTATCATCAAGTTTTTTGTATTGTGACGAATTTTTATCAGACTCATCGGTAATTTCCCCCACGATTTCCTCCAAAATATCTTCGAGCGTAATCACCCCAATCGTCCCGCCATACTCATCGACTACGATAGCCATATGAATTTTGCGCGACTGAAATTCGGTCAAAAGATTACTAATCTTCGTACTTTCGGGGACAAAATATGGATTACGCAATAATTTTTGCCATTCGAACTCGTCGTTTTCATCAATATGATGAAGCAAATCTTTAATATATAGTACCCCAACAACGTGGTCGAAGTCATTTTTATACACCGGGATTCGAGAGAAACCCGACTCAACGATAATTTCGAGCGCTTTGGAATAAGGCGTATTAAATTCGATAGAAACAGCATCAACTCTAGGCACCGAAATATCCGAAACGTCCATCGTAGCAAACCGAGCAATTCCGGAGAGCATTAATTTTTGGTCGGGCGAATTAGTCTCGGTAATTTCTATCGCATCGTGAATTACGTCAACACTAACATTTTTGTCTTGTGGTTCGAGTTTTTTGGTAATAGCATTTTCAATTTTGATACCAACCCAAGCGAGTGGCTTGAACAAAAAGCAAGCAATAGTAATAACTTTGGCAATCTTCTGCGAATATTCTAAAGGCGAATCGTTGGCCGAAATACGTGGTATCATCTCCCCAAAAAGCAAAAGAATGAAACTCATAACAGTAATTTTCACAACGATTTCAACAATAAAATGGGTGTGAAAATCAACTATTTGGTTAATAAGGTCATTCGCAACAAGTACGGCGCCAATATTAACTAGAGTGTTGATTATCAGAATAGTATAACGAAGATAGTTCGGTTTGGTCAATAATTTCACTACTCTACGGGCCGATGGTTTAGATTCGGCATTGAGGGTTTGTATGTCACTATGCGACAGGGCAAAAAGCGCGGTTTCGCTACCAGAAACAACAGCTGAGAATATCAGCAACATCAGTAGCAGAGCCAAGTAAAGTGCAATATGAAATGTAGGCGTCAGTAGTTCTATCGTGTCCACTATGGTAATAAATAAGGTTTCGGGGGGTTAAAATTTGTTGTAAATATAGTTAAAAAAACTAATAAAGCAGGTCACGTTCGCCGGATTTAATACGTTCGATGCGCTGTTCGACCTCCGTGGCTTTCTCACCAAGCTGTTCGAGTTCTCGATTAATAATGGCGTACCCATTGATTTTAGTCGTCTCAGTAGCATAATCTTCGAGATATTCGGCAAGTGTCAGAATCGCGTTTGGCGTGCAAAATCTTTTTATAAACCCGGGCACCGAGAACTCCATAAAATGCTCACCAGTACGTCCTTTGCGGTAACAGGCCGTACAAAACGAGGGTAATCTATCACTATCAATAAGAGAATCTATAACCTCAGAAAGCGGTCTGTCGTCATTCAATTTAAACTGCTTAGTCCCTTCGTCATCGGTCTTCGAGTAGCTTCCAATATCAAGTTTCGAGCCGCCATCAATTTGCGAAACTCCGTATTTAATAGCTTTATCTCGGAGTTCGGGGTTTTCACGCGCCGTGAGAATCAGTCCGGCGTACGGCACAGCGAGTCTTAATACAGCAATTGCGTACATAAAATCGTCGTCAGATATGGGGTTCGGAGCACCTTCAGCACCTTGTGTTTGCGTAATTCGGGGGAAAGATATTGTGTGCGGCCCAACATTAAAGCACGCTTCGAGGTGCACGGTATGTCTAACTAACGCAAGCACTTCAGTCCTCCAGGGTCCAAGTCCGAACAGCACCCCAATACCCACATCGTCAATCCCTGCTTCCATAGCCCTATCAAGGCCCGTAAGCCTGTACTGGTAGTCAGCTTTCTTGCCCGATTTATGAAATTTAGCATAGAGTTGAGGGTCATAGGTCTCCTGGAAAATTTGATACGTACCAATATCAGCCCCTTTGACCACTTTAAAATCTTCGACAGAGAGCGGAGCAGCGTTAATATTAACACGACGAATTTCGCCATTATTTTTCTTCACACTATAAGCTTCGCGGGCAGTTTTGGCGATAAAATCGGCACTATATATAGGATGTTCACCAAACACCAAAATTAGCCTTTTATGGCCTGCATCGGTGAGCGCTTCGACCTCTAATTTGAGTTCGCTTGGAGTTAGCGTCTTGCGATTCGCATTGACATTATCGGCCCTAAAATCGCAATAGGTGCAGCAATTAGAGCAATAATTTCCGACATAAAGTGGCGCAAAAAGCACAATACGATTGCCATAAACCTCTTGTTTGAGTTTCTGGGCAGCCAGCAGCACCTTAGCGCGTTGCTCGGGGGCGCAGTTGAGCAATATAGCCACCTGCGCAAGGGTTAACCTGCTCTTTGATAGAGCTTTGACTATTACTTCATCGACCTTCTGGGCGGTACTTTCGCACTCCAACAAAGAGCGCAATTCGTCTATATCGATAAAATTATTATTTGGTATATCTTTGAGCTTGTACTGCTCGGGTGTAAATCTCATTATAAAAACTTTGCTATCACATTTTCCATAAAATTTGGTAAAAGTGCTTATTTGTTACTATCTTTGCACCGCAAATATAAACAATTTTACACTTAAATCATAATAAAATATGGCTCTGCAATGCGGCATTGTTGGACTTCCCAACGTAGGTAAATCGACACTATTCAACTCACTCAGTAGCGCTAAGGCGCAAGCGGCGAACTTTCCTTTTTGTACAATCGAACCTAACGTCGGAGTTATCACAGTTCCTGACGAAAGACTCGTTAAACTCGCTGCAATTGATAACCCAAAAAAAATTAT
>CAMQUV010000150.1 GCA_947037995.1 uncultured Rikenellaceae bacterium | reverse complement strand
GAAAATGGAACGGATTTCAAAGACCCGCATTCCTGCAACCGACCGACCCTAGGTTTGCCGAGATTGCAAATGTCTATTACCAGGAGATGGAAAAATTGTTCGGCAAGGCAAAATATTACGCCATCGACCCGTTTCACGAAGGGGGAAGCACCGATGGAGTAGATATGAAAAAAGCTGGCGTAGCGATACACAGCGCTATGAAAAAAGCGAACCCCGGAGCGGCGTGGGTCATACAGGCGTGGCAAGCAAACCCACGTTATGAGATGATTGACGGACTGCCTACCTCGGACGTTATTGCGCTTGACCTATTTAGCGAAAGCAGACCGCAGTGGGGCGATGCTAATAGCGCCTGGTACAGAGAAGAGGGATTCCTATATCACGACTGGGTCTACTGTATGCTACTCAATTTTGGGGGCAATACTGGTATGTATGGCAAAATGCAAAGAGTTATTGATGGGTATTTCCTTGCGCAAAAAGAGTATGCCGGACGTAATATGAAAGGTGTTGGAGCAACGATGGAAGGCATTGAGAATAACCCCGTTATGTACGAATTGCTGTTTGAACTGCCGTGGCGCAAAGAGAGTTTTACCAAAGAAAAGTGGATGCAAAATTTTGTTAAAGCTAGGTACGGACGTACACTGCCGCAGACATTGCAGGCGTGGGATATAATTGCAAATACGGCATACAACCCACTATACGGCGCTACGCAAGAAGGGACATCGGAGGCTATTATCGCTGCGCGACCTGCGCTCGAAGTTGACAGAGTATCAACGTGGGCTACGTCAAAACCATACTACGAAGCAGATTCACTAGTCAAAGCACTTGAACTTATGTGTGCTGTGGGTGAGAAATATAGAGGCTGTAACAACTTTGAATACGATATTGCAGACCTAGCAAGGCAGTGTAATGCCGATTTTGCATACAGACTGCTAGGCAAAATCAGTAAAGAGTTCGATAATGGTGATACGGTGAGATTTAAGTATCTGAGCGATATATTTCTAAATACGGTGCTTTCGCACGATGATATAGTATCATCGCGAAAAGAGTTTTTGCTGGGGCCGTGGGTCGAGAGCGCTATGAAAATGGGATATGGCGAAAAAGAACAACGAAATTATAGAGAACAAGCACTCACTATTATAACAACTTGGGGCGATGAAAATGCAGCTAATGAAGGAGGACTACACGACTATTCGTTTAGAGAATGGGGCGGACTGGTGAAGGATTTGTACTATGTGAGGTGGAAAATGTTTTTTGACTATGTCAATGAGTATAAAGAGCTGCCGCTGAAATATGACTATTTTGAAATGGAAAAAGAGTTTACCAAAACACAGAAACCATATTCGCTGCGACCAACAACCGATGCCATAAAAATGGCAAGGCAAACGTTAGAAAGAATCAAAAGCAACCAATCAATTATAAAATAATAATATTAATTAAAATAAAGAAACAAACAATGAAAAAACTTATAACCCTTACGATAGCTGCCGTGGCACTTTCTATGACCGCTTGTGCTGACAGTACATACAATGTGACAGGCACACTCAAAAATTTAGGATTCGAAGGAGAAACAGTTTACCTTAGAGACTATGCCGATAATTCAGTAGTTGATTCTACTGTGGTTAACGAAGATGGAACCTATACGTTTACTGGAACTGTTGATGCTCCGAGGTATGTGATATTCAATGCAAATGAGAAATTTTTCGGTATGCCAATCTTAGAGCCCGGCACAATATCGTTCACCGAAATGTATCCTGAAATTGGTATGGCACAGTCTTTTGGCACGCCACTTAATGATAAATTGAAAGGAGCCCAAGACAAGACCCTGGCGCTGTTTAACGCAATGAATGAGCAGTCTCGTTCAATTGAGAATGATGATAATCTGACCGAAGGAGCCAAAGGAGAGCAGCTTATAAATATGGTGGATAGCCTTCAGGCTGTGATGAAAAATATATCCAGAGATTTTATTAATGAAAATAATCAGAATATTACTAGTGTGATAATTCTTGAGGAAATATATGATTTATATACTTATGAGGAATTCTCTAAAATGTATGATAATATGGGAACTGCGCAACAACAGTACCCACCTCTTATGGAAGCTAGAACTAAACTGAAAGCTGTGTCCAAAACGACTAAAGGCGAAATGTATAAAGATTTTACAATCGAAAATGGTAATATTGATGGCACCGCAGTGTCGCTATCAGACTATGTGGGTCAAGGCAAAATGGTACTTGTTGATTTCTGGGCGTCGTGGTGTGGACCTTGTATCCAAGAGATACCTACGCTGCAGGCTATTTATGAAAAATATGGCGACGAAGTAACTATTGTTAGCGTTGCTGTATGGGACAAAAGAGATGCTACACTAAAAGCTATCAAAGAACACAACACACCTTGGGAGCAAATCGTTGACGCTCAAGCTATCCCAACGGATATTTATGGCATTTCAAGCATACCACACATTATGTTGATTGGCGAAGATGGCTCGATTATAAAACGCAACATAAGAGGCGCGCAAATAGAAGAGGCTATAAAAGCAAATCTTAAATAATAATATAGACACATTACAAAACGAAGTATAAACAAAGAGAATGTACAGAACGCACACTTGCGGAGAGCTCCGCGCAACCGACATAGCAAAAGAAATTACCCTATCGGGTTGGGTACAAAAAGTACGTAACCTCGGGTCGATGATTTTTATTGACCTGCGAGATAGGTATGGTATAACACAAATTACAATCGATGAGAACTCGAGCGACTCGGTGAAACAAGTAGCCGAGGGACTGGGTCGTGAATTTGTTGTGAAAATTACGGGCACAGTTCGCGAACGCTCTGCTAAGAATGGTAAAATACCAACGGGCGATATTGAAATATTCGCAACCGAGCTGACAGTTTTAAGTAAAAGCGATACGCCTCCATTTACTATTGAAGAGCAATCTGATGGTGGTGATGAGCTGCGTATGCAATATAGATATCTCGACCTACGCCGCGGGCCGCTGCAACGTGCGATGATTCTTAGACACAAACTTGCACAGATTGTGCGTAGTTACCTTGATGGTAAGGGATTTCTTGAGATTGAAACGCCTTACTTAATTAAATCTACTCCTGAGGGTGCGCGTGATTTCGTGGTACCTTCGCGAATGAATCCTGGGCAATTCTATGCTCTTCCGCAGTCGCCACAAACGTTCAAACAGCTGTTGATGGTTAGTGGATACGACCGCTATTTTCAGATTGTACGATGCTTCCGTGACGAAGATTTGCGTGCAGACAGACAGCCTGAGTTTACACAGATTGACTGCGAGATGGCTTTTGTGGAGCGCAACGATGTATTGGACACGTTCGAAAAAATGATTAAACAGATGTTCGCCGAGCTTAAAGGGATTGATATTTCGGCTGAATTCCCACGTATGAGCTATGCCGATGCTATGAAATACTATGGCTCGGATAAGCCCGACATAAGGTTCGATATGAAGATTAATGAATTCTCGCAAGCCGAAAAGGGTGCTGGATTCGTGGTATTTGACAATGCGGACTATGTTGGTGCGATATGTGCCAAAGGTGCGGCGAGCTACACACGCAAGCAGCTCGATGAGCTTACGGCTTGGGTGAAACGACCACAGATTGGTGCTACGGGTCTTATCTACGCTCGCGTAGAGGAGGATGGTAGTGTTAAATCTAGTGTTGATAAATTCTTTGACCAAGATGGTCTACAAACTTGGAAACAGTTAACGGGAGCCGAAAAAGGTGACCTGATACTGGTACTTGCGGGTGATAATAAGACTAACGAACGCCTAGGGAGCTTGCGCTTAGAGATGGCTAGTAAATTGGGGTTAGTAAACCCAGAGGTGTTCGCACCGCTGTGGGTTGTTGACTTCCCGTTGGTTGAGTGGGACGAGGCGACACAGCGTTTTTACGCTATGCACCATCCGTTTACCTCGCCGAAGATAGAGGATATGGATAAATTTTTTACCGACCCAGGTTCTGTGCGTGCTGATGCTTACGATTTCGTTTGTAACGGCGTTGAGATTGGTGGCGGTTCGATACGTATCCACGACCAAAAAATACAGAGATCGGAAGAGCACACGTCTGAACTCCAGTCACCGCTCATTATCT
>CAMQUV010000149.1 GCA_947037995.1 uncultured Rikenellaceae bacterium | reverse complement strand
CTCGAAGAACATATGTTCCGTACGGCACAGTCCTATCCCTTCAGCGCCGAACCCAAATGCTATTTTAGCATCCTCGGGCGAATCAGCGTTAGCTCGCACTTTCATATGTGCATATTTTTTTGCTAGTGACATCAAACTCCCAAACGAGCCCGATAATTCAGCCGCTTGAGTAGCAACTTGCCCCTCGTATAGCTCACCTGTACTACCGTTCAACGAAATCCAATCCCCCTCATTATACACTTTGTCCCCAATTTTCATTGTTCGAGTTCTATAATCAATTAGCGCCGAGCCTGCCCCGCTTATACAACATTTGCCCATTCCACGTGCTACCACTGCCGCGTGTGAGGTCATTCCACCTCGGGCAGTTAGTATTCCCTCAGCTGCGTGCATCCCTTTCAAATCCTCAGGCGAAGTCTCTATCCTTACTAAAATTGTCTTTTTACCCTCCGATGCCCATTTCTCAGCATCGTCAGCAAAAAATACTATCTGACCCGTAGCTGCCCCAGGTGATGCCGGAAGCCCCTTGGTAACCACCTCCACTTTGCGTAGAGTTTTTTTATCGAAAACAGGGTGCAGTAATTCATCAAGTTTTGCTGGCTCAACTCGCAATACAGCTGTTTGCTCGTCGATTAGCCCCTCTTGGTGCATCTCGACTGCCATTCGTACCATCGCCTCACCAGTACGTTTACCCGATCGAGTTTGGAGCATCCATAGTTTACCATCCTGTACGGTGAACTCGATATCCTGCATATCTCGGAAGTATGTCTCTAGGTGTTTCTGTGTCTGGAATAAATCTTTATACACAACCGGCATTGCTTCTTCGAGCGAAGAAAACTTTGCTGCTCGCTCTATCTCACTTACACCCTGCTGTTGTGCCCATCTTTTGGAGCCTTCGAGTGTAATTTGTTGCGGTGTGCGCGTTCCTGCTACAACATCTTCGCCCTGCGCATCTATCAGGTATTCACCATTAAAAATGTTTTCGCCCGTCGAAGCATCGCGCGTAAACGCCACGCCTGTTGCCGAATTGCTACCCATATTACCGAAGACCATCGCCTGGACATTTACCGCTGTCCCCCATTCAGAAGGGTAGCCGTGCATCTTGCGATACAACTCCGCCCTGTCGTTCATCCAACTCTCAAAAACAGCGCATACAGCGCCCCAAAGTTGTTCCCACGGACAGGTGGGGAAGTCTTTGCCTGTTTTGGCTTTTACCGCCACCTTGAACTGTGTAGTTAATTCTTTTAAATCTTCGACCGTGAAATCAGTGTCGTTTTCAATGCCTCGTTTCTCTTTTAGTTTGTCGATAATCTCTTCCAAAGGGTCTTGGTCCTCCTTGCTGTCGGGTTTCATACCCAGCACCACGTCGCCATACATTTGTACAAACCTTCTATATGAATCCCAAGCAAATCGCGGATTTCCGCTTTTTTGGGCTATGCTCTCTACCGCTTTATCATTAAGTCCTAGATTTAAGATAGTATCCATCATCCCCGGCATAGAAACCCTTGCGCCCGAACGAACGGAAACCAAAAGAGGGTTCTCATCCGATGCAAACTGAGTGCCCATCTGCTCTTCAATTACCTTCATGGCGGCCTCAATCTCAGGGCGTATCATCTTAATAATCGCCTCTTTGCCGTGTTTGTAAAACTCATCACAAACCTCAGTTGTAATAGTAAAACCCGCAGGAACTGGTATTCCTATCAGGTTCATTTCTGCTAGGTTGGCTCCCTTGCCACCTAGCAATTCTTTCATTTTACCATTTCCATCGGCTGTACGATTGCCGAACGAATATACGCGTTTAACTTGTTTCATAGATTTAGTAGTTTTATTATTAATTATTACAAAATAGCCTTATTATTAAATTATTGCTGTGTCTTGTACAAATCTAACTAAAAAAATCTATAAATCCAAATAAAAATAGATGGGAAAATGGTCGGAAGCACGTACGGCTTTGCCATTTATTTTAATATTGTCCGGCCTCTTAGTCGAAAGTTCTGAAACGTTACTCCCCTCGCATACCAATGCTTGGTCGAGCATCGACCACACCCTGCGGTATAAATATGTCCCCACGCCCATTTTCTCAAGCGGAGTTGCCAAATTAACCATCCCCTGCACCTCTATCGGGTCATTGTTCATATCGCCCAATATTATCACAGTCTCACCCTTTTTCTCACCCCTCTTAGCCCTATCCCCTTGTATCCGCTGCATCTCCACCTTGTGCAGTGAGCTAAATTGATTTATAATAGTATCTCTCGATTTAGCAGCTTTTTCGCCTCCCAACTTACTCGGCAAATGTGCCACGTAAAAGACAATCTTACTTCCGTTAATCTTACTCTGCATTTGTACACGTAAAATCCCCCGTTTTGGTTTGTGTGTTGCGGTGGGCACCAATTCACTCGCCATAATTCGAAACTTAGTTGTATCATATATCAGCGCTTGGTCTATGCCCCTGAAATCGGTGCTCTCATAATGTTCGACCGAGAAATTCTTGTTGCTTGTTATCCTTGTCAAATCCTTCACAACCCCATAGTTCTCCACCTCGCACAGTCCTACTATATCGCAATCAATTTGGTCAATAACGTGCGCAAGTCGCCCCAGTTTTTCGTTATACTTAGCGGAGTTCCATTGTTTTTGCCCCTGCGGCGTGTACGCTCCATCACGTACCATTGGTTGGTTAATCGTGTCGAAAAGGTTTTGTGTATTATAGAACCCAATTTTCACTCTTTGGGTGTTATAGGTTCGTTGTGCTAATGCCTCGGTGTTTAAAATTACTAGTAACAGGGAGGCAGCTATAAATATGAATTTTTTAGCCATTTGTTAATTTTGCGTCTATTATATAATATAGTACAAGTGAAAAAAAAAGGAGAGCAACTTGCTATGTCTCGATGTTATTTTGACAGGGCAAGTTGCTATAATATGATATTTTGTGAGGTATTATTTTTTGAGTTCTCGTGCAAAGTCCGAAAAAACGTTCATATAGTTCATAAACGCCTCATACGGAGAGTCATAAGGGTTGAAATATTTATGTACATCACCATCGGCGAACCATTTGGTGCACATATAGTAGAAGTGGTCTGAGGTTTGGAGTGCGTCCCATACGTGTAGGAGGCCTTGGTTTTTCTGTTCTAGGACTGCATCTTTGAGTTCGTAGAGTTTAGAGATAGCATCATCTTGGAGTTCGTTTCCTAGCCACGCTGTGAGGTCGCGTTCTTCGTCAGCCCAAGAAATGGGGTGTGGCACAGTGAGTAGGGCAACGCTTTGGCAGGCGAGTGCAACTTCTCGTGGGGTCGACATTTTGAGATATTCGCTTTGCGCAATTTTATAAATCAGTGCTTTCATAAAGTCGAAAATTCCCTCGCTAGCATTGATATGTTCGCCGAAAGTTTCATAATCCATAAACAGGTTGACAGTGTCTCCCTCTTCGTCGAGCAGTTGCGTAAAGAAGTGGTCGGGCGAAGGCTTATTCGTATTAAAGCGGAAGCTAATATCGTCAGATAGTTTATAATTTCTCAGTAGCAGTTTAACTCTATGTTTAATCGAGTTGGAGTATATATAGTTAGGCGATTTCCACCCTAGTATATGTTTAGTCCCTTCGGTGAGTATGGTTTGGTATCCGAGCTCATCAACTTCGGCGCCAATTTGGTCGCTGTATATAAGTTCTGTATTTCTGAAAGTAGCGGGTTTATAACCGAACGTTTCTTCCATCAATTTGGCGTGTCTGTCGACTTGTTTTTTGAATTCGTCGTTGTCTTTGAGCGAAGCCAGTGAATGCGCATAAGTTTCGGCCATAAATTCGACGCAGCCTGTATCGGCAAGGGCTTTAAAGCTTTCGATAACGTCGGGTGCATAGAGTTTCAGTTGCTCGATAACAGTACCTGTAATAGAGAATGCAACTTTGACTTGGCCTTTATTGTTATTAATAGCATCGAGCAGCAGCGCGTTCATCGGTCTGTAGCAGTTTTCGGCTATGCGTTCCACGATAATACGGTTCAGGTAGTCGTCAAAATAGAAGTGGTCTTTGCCGATATTAAAGAATCGGTATTTTTTGAGTCTATACGGTTGGTGGACTTGGAAGTAAAAGCATATATGTTTCATAATAATTTAAGGGATGTTATGGTTTAGGTATTGTTATAT
>CAMQUV010000148.1 GCA_947037995.1 uncultured Rikenellaceae bacterium | reverse complement strand
ACATAATAGCCTGTATTACTGTTACAATTTGTTTGGCTATGGTGTGTGCGCCAGTTGCTCCGTGGGTGGTGGTTGTGTAGGTAACAGAATGAAAAGGAGCAAAAAAAAGGAGAGATAAAATCTCTCCCCTCAGGGTGTGGGTTGGTTTGTTAAAAGTTGGTTAGGTCTGATTAGATTTGCTTATCAGGCTACCCATATCCACAGCGTACGAAATCATACCCTCTGGATTACATCCTGTTTGATATTGTAAATGTACAGATAAATATTGTATAAAACAAAACTATGGTGCACAAAAAAGTATTTAACTCAATTTTTGGATTTTAAAACACTATTTTTGTATGCTCTAACGCTGATTGTTTATAATTAATTCTAAACAATAATAAAAACACTTTGGCGTTATCTTCACATACAAAACATTCTTAATAGCATTAATGCAAAAAACTTTCACAGCAAACAGTACTACGTCGGGGCTTATAAAATTGGCTCTACCCATAATTTTCGCATCACTTTTACAGATGACTTACAATATAGTCGATATGTTTTGGGTGGGGAGGATAAGCAGTGATGCCGTTGCAGCGGTGGGAAGTGCCACTTTTTTCATAAACCTAGGTACGGCACTGGCAAGTATCGTTTCGATGGGGGCTGTTATAAAAATATCCCAAGCCGTAGGAGCCAAAAACGAGCTCCAGGCACAGAAATTTGCTTCGGCATCAATGATTATGGCAATAGGTTTGGGTTTAATATACACTATTTCACTCTTTTTGTTTTCCGATGGACTAATATCGTTTTTCGATATGAACAATGTGTGGGTCGACCAACAAGCATCATTATATCTTCGAATCAGCGCAATAGGAGTCATTATTTCGTTTATAAACATTACATTCACTGCCATTCTAAATGCCAGAAGCAAGACCAAATTATCGTTTCGCGCAGTACTTTATGGTAACATCATAAACCTTATACTTGACCCCATTTTCATAATACTATTAGACGGCGGTGTAGAGGGAGCAGCTTGGGCAACAATATGCTCGCGTATGGTCTCACTCACATATTTCTATGCAATAATATACAAACAACAACTCGTTAGATTCGTATTTCGCCAAATAGACAGGGTAAGTTTCACATCAATATTGGTCGTTGGGTTTCCCGGAGCAATCCAAAGGGTTCTATTCACTGTAATAGCCATCGTAATAGGGAAACTCGTATCGGGATGGGGAGTAGATGCAATCGCAGCACAGAAAATCGGGCTACAGATTGAGAGTATTACTTTTATGATAGTTGGCGGAATGCAACAGGCAATATCTATCGCTGTAGGGCAAGCTTATGGGGCAAAAAACTATACGCATATCGACCGCCTTTATGGCTCAGCACTGAAAATCGTGGGGGTAGTTGGGGTATTTAGTACAATTCTATTCCTAACTATACCAAGCCAACTTGTCGCTATTTTTGTCGACAACCCAAATACTATCGAAATAGGAAGCAACTACCTCATAATAGTAGGCCTCTCGCAGCTGTTTATGTGCCTCGAGATGATTACCGGAGGAACCTATAACGGGCAAGGACTCACACGATACTCCGCTTCGGTTAGCGTTATATTTACCTCACTTAGAATCCCACTTGCAATATGGCTAGGAAGTACCGAATTAGGCGTAAATGGTATATGGTGGAGTATCGCTATAACAAGTATCGCAAAAGGGCTAACCCTTGCTGGTATATATAGATTCAGGGCTGCCAAACTGACGCGAATGCAAGAACAACTAATAATTCAACAACAAAAATAATATTACAATATGCTCACCAACGCAACACTAAAACAGCTTAAAAAACATATCCTAGAGGGGTTATTCGGTATCGAAAAAGAGAACCTGCGTGTAACACAAAACGGAGAGCTCGCCTTGACTCCTCACCCTGCAATCTTTGGAGGCAAGACGGCCAATCAGTTTATCACCACCGATTTTTCTGAAAGTCAAGTTGAGATTATCACTCCCCCACTGCCCTCAATCGAAGAGGCTTATGATTTCCTGCACACCCTTCACAGCGTGGTGAGTCAAGAGATAGGCGACGAACTGCTCTGGCCACAGAGTTTGCCACCCGTTCTTCCCGATGATTCGCTTATACCGATTGCAAAATATGGGGCGGAGAGCGAATTTGAGATATATCGTAATACGATATCCGAAACCTATGGCAAACAAAGGCAGTTGATATGTGGAATCCACTTTAATGTTTCGCTTTCCGATAACTTTTTTAAACAGTTACAAGAAATAACGGGCGGAACAACCGCAATTGCAACTTTGAAAGAGGAGGTTTATCTCAAAATTCTCCGACAATCTATGACACATAGGTGGATGCTCGTATGGATGTTTGGCGAAACCCCAACGGCAGAACGCAACTTTAAAGTAAAATCACTAGCCACAGGGCTCGATGTACCGATGAAATGCGGAGCTTCAATCAGCCTACGCTCAGGCCCACTTGGCTACCGTAATAAAAAAGAGTATATACTAGACTACTACTCACTCCAGAAATACAACCATTGCGTTTCACGACTTATTGAAAAGGGCGAATTAAGCTCCACAAAAGAGTTGTATCCGCCTGTTAGAATGAAATTTTTAGAGAAAGACAACGGCGCGCCATCCTATTTAGAATTACGATTCTTAGACCTCTCGCCACTTTCGGTCTCTGGGGTCAATAAATCGGCACTCTATGGGTCGCACATATTGTATCTATACAGCTTGCTAAGTCAAGAAAAAGAACTATTTGATGGCGAAGCACAACACCGGGCAACTAAACGCCAAGACTATATATCGTGCTTCGGGCGTTGCCCCGACCGAGGATTTCCCGAGGAGCTAGCAAAAGCACCCACTATCGCGGAAGAGGTCGAATTACTGCTCAATGACATATACGAATGCCTTAATGACTATGGCGTTTGGGACAATCAGAACTACAAAACTGCATTTGAACATATGCAATTTTTGGCGGCTAACCCAAATCAGCGCGAAGGCGTAAAATTGTTTGAAGCCACCCAAAATGACAACTTTATGGACTTCTATCTTGCTCAAGCTAAACTCGCCAAAAAAGATGCCGCCGATAATGGTTTTCGCTTTTATGGCCTGACCGATATGGAGATGTCGACACAGCTAATGCTACGCGCAGCAATATGCCGTGGTGTAGGCTTTAAAATTTTAGACCGTAAAGAAAATTTCGTTGAACTTAACCGTAATGGCAAAATTGAACGGGTAATACAAGCCACCAAAACTTCGCTTGATAACTATGCGACTGTGCTGGCTATGGAGAATAAAGTTGTAACCAAAAAACTCCTCGCCTCAGACAATATTAGAGTCCCTCGTGGTGGCGAATATGACGACAAAGCCTCTGCGAAAATAGACCTTCCCAAATATTTGGGGCAACCTATTGTAATAAAACCGAAAAGCACCAATTTTGGGATTGGTATAACTATTCTGAAAGACAAATGGAGTGAAGAAAATTTCCAGACCGGCTTAGACATAGCGTTTAGTCACGATAATACCGTTTTGATTGAGGAGTTTATCACGGGAAGAGAATTTCGCTTTTTTGTGATTAATGACGAAGTGGTTGGAATTTTACACCGTGTGCCGGCCAATGTAATGGGGGACGGAATACATACCGTACGTGAGCTAATAGAGCAGAAAAACTTAGACCCACGAAGAGGTAAGAATTATCATACGCCACTTGAGAAAATTGCTCTGGGACGCGAAGAAGAGCTATTCTTACAACTCCAAGGATATAACTTTGACAGTGTTATCAAAGATGGCGAACAACTATTTTTGCGCGAAAACTCGAACATTAGCACCGGCGGAGACAGCCTAGATTTTACTGATTCAGTTCACCACTCCTACAAAGAGTTGGCTGTGAAAGCGACTAAAGCGGTCGGCGCAAAGATTACCGGAGCTGATATAATGATATCAAACATAAACGAACCTGCAACAGATAATAACCACGCAATTATTGAGATGAATTTCAACCCTGCACTGCATATCCACTGTTTCCCATACGAGGGCAAAAATCGTAGGATTAACTTTAAACTTCTAGAGGCACTGGGCTACTAAGCAGAACCTACACAACCACAACCCAAGGAGCCACCGGCGCACACACCATCGCCACGCAA
>CAMQUV010000147.1 GCA_947037995.1 uncultured Rikenellaceae bacterium | reverse complement strand
CGTAAGAGTTATAAAAGGCGGATACTTGAGTGGTTGGGGTATCAATATCGTTTAATAATAGACAGTCCATTTGCTTGTGTCGAGGCTCCTATACGAGACCGCTTCGGCAATATGCATTTCATTAATTTCAGGCGCGCCATCAAGGTCGGCGATAGTGCGAGCAACTTTGAGTATTCTATCATAAGCTCTTGCCGACAGCCCAATAGATTGCATAGCTTTTTTGAGCAGTGCGAGCGATTCTTCATCGAGCCTGCAATATTTTTCACTAAGCGCAGGGGTTATCATAGCATTACAATGAACGCCATCGGCAGTTTCATAGCGTTGGTTTTGGATTTCACGAGCTGCAATGACTCTATTTCTCACCGTTTCGCTATTTTCACCAACACGTTTTGACGACATTGCATCGATATCAACAGGGGCAACTTCGATATGTATATCAATCCTATCTAGCAGTGGGCTCGACATTTTACCAAGGTACCTATTCACCATTGCAGGCGAGCAGGTACACTCTTTAGTTGGGTGCGACATATTGCCACAAGGGCAAGGGTTCATTGCTGCGAGGAGCACAAAATTGGCAGGGTATTCAACCGTATATCTCGACCTGGCAATTGTGATTCTACGCTCCTCGAGCGGTTGGCGCAGCACTTCGAGTGTGCGTCGATTAAATTCGGGCATTTCGTCAAGAAACAAAATACCATTGTGCGACAGTGAAATTTCGCCAGGTTGGGGATTAGTACCCCCTCCGACGATAGCCACATCAGAAGTAATATGGTGTGGTGAGCGGAACGGTCTAGAGGTAAGCAACCCTGCGGTAGCCCCAATTTTACCAGCGACAGAATGTATTTTGGTAGTTTCGAGCGCTTCGTGGAGAGTCATCGGTGGCATAATAGTAGGCATTCTTTTAGCCAGCATACTTTTGCCCGAGCCCGGAGGGCCTATCATCAATATATTATGCCCCCCTGCCGCCGCTATTTCCATAGCTCTTTTGGCCAAAGACTGTCCTTTAACATCCATAAAATCGATATCAAATTTCCCTAATTTATCAAAATAGTCCTCCCGCGTATTAAAAACAGCAGGTTCAAACGGTGGCTCACCTCTCAATATGTCAATCACTTCCATAATATTATCCACTCCAAAGACTTTCAAATTATCAACAATAGCAGCCTCCTGTGCATTCTGTTTCGGCAAAATAAGTCCTTTGACTCCATTATTCCGAGCCTCGATAGCCATAGGCAGCGCCCCTTTAATAGGTTGAATCGAGCCATCGAGCGAAAGTTCGCCAAGAATCAAATAATTTCCAATCTCATCAAGCGGCAATTGATTAGACGCTGCTAGAATGCCTATTGCGATAGGTAAATCGTAATGTGAACCCTCCTTGCGTATATCAGCTGGCGAAAGGTTGATAGTAATTCTTGCGCCCGGCATAGAGAGTTTATTATTGTGAAAAGCTGCAATAATCCTTTGCTGGCTCTCTTTCACAGTATTATCGGGCAGGCCAACCAACGAAAACGAAAGCCCAGGAACAATATTCACCTCGACGGTAATCAACTTGGCATCAATGCCTGTCAACGTGCAACAAAAAACTTTTACTAACATATGGATTTAATTAATGATAAATTATTAGAAAACTAAAGCTCCCCCTACTTAATTTCGACTTTCACAATATCAGAAGCGGTACGTTTCTTTATATTCAGCACTGGGTCACCTAGATAATAAACAGTGGATTTATAGTTTGTTTTTGCCTTTAGGTGGCTCGTAACATTCGCAATGATTTCACTTCCAAACGTTGCTGTTGCAGTGCACTCTTGGAACGTAGCAAATTTAGCGTCTATTTTACTCCCCATATTCGTTATCAGTGTCGCCCATTTAGCTTTACCCTCAACAGCTACGTGGCAGTCATTGCTAGTTTCGAGTACAATTTCCGTCACGTCAATTTTGAGGTCTAACTTATTTTGTGCATTAGTGGCATCAATATTTATATACTCCGAAGTAAGCGCATTTTTGCAAATAACCGTTGCCCCTTTGGTTTGGAGGTGAGTGAGGGTTCCCACTTTAATCACAAGATGAATCGAGTCAGCCTTATCCATAATTCCTGAGGGAACGTTGATTATAAGTTTGTCATTCTGTTGTTTCCACTTAACTTTTCGCGTGATTAGGCCGCTGGTCATAATGCCTGTAACGTTACACTCATCAGCTTGAATAAGTTCTACGGTCATATCTCCGTTGAGTTCGAGTTTGGAGAATTGGTTAATGATTTCGATTCTTTGTTGGGCAGATACCATCGCAGCGATGGGCAGGAGTATAGCCACAAGTATGTGTTTAATTTTCATTATTTATATCATTTAAAATTATCATTCAAATATAGCAATATTTTATTAAATATCCTAAAAAAGCGACAGCCCCCGCAATAAAAATTACAGGGGTTGCCGGATTTAATTATAAGATATCTTCAGTTTATTCTTCGGTTATCACCGCAGCGTTTCTGACATATCCGTTGTATCTCCATTTTGCGTTATCTTCAGAAGCTTTGAAAAGTTCTTCGGCTTCCTGAGGGAACGCTTTGCGGAGTGATGTATATCTAACTTCGCTTCCGATAAAGTCTTGGAATTTTGTCCAATCCGGAGCTTTTGAGTCAAGTGTAAATGGATTTTTACCTTGAGTTTCAAGAGTTGGATTATATCTCCAAAGGTGCCAGTATCCACATTCAACAGCACGTTTTTCGGTGTGTTGAGAGACACCCATACCGCCTTTGATTCCGTGATTAATACAAGGAGAGTAGGCTATGATTAGTGATGGCCCGTCGAAGTTTTCGGCTTCTTTAAGTGCATTAAACAGTTGGCTGTGGTTTGCTCCCATAGCAACTTGTGCTACGTAGACATATCCATAGCTAGCCGCCATCATACCAAGGTCTTTTTTGCGGATTCTTTTACCCGAAGAAGCGAATTTTGCAACCGCACCGACTGGAGTAGATTTAGATGATTGTCCACCCGTATTCGAGTAAACCTCCGTATCCATTACAAGTACGTTAACGTTTTCGCCAGATGCAAGTACGTGGTCGAGTCCACCGTAACCGATGTCATACGCCCATCCGTCACCACCGAATATCCATTGTGAGCGTTTCACAAGATAGTCTTTCAGTTCAACAATTTGTTTGCACGAATCGCACGAGCATTTTTCGGCAAGTGGAAGTAATTTTGCAGATGCTTCTTTAGAAAGTGGAGCGCTGTTGCGTCCTTCGAGCCATAGTGTCATAGCTTCTTTGATTTCAGGTGAGCATTTGCTGCATCCTTCAACCGCATCTTTCATAATAATAGCAAGTCTATCGCGAAGTTTTTCAACTCCGATATTCATACCCATACCGAATTCAGCATTATCTTCAAACAAAGAGTTAGCCCAAGCAGGACCTTGTCCACATTCGTTAGTAGTATAAGGAGTAGAAGGAGCAGAGCCGCCATAGATTGACGAGCAACCAGTAGCATTAGCAATCATCATTCTATCACCAAATAGTTGTGTAATAGCTTTGATATAAGGTGTTTCACCACAACCGGAGCAGGCTCCAGAGAATTCAAACAGAGGTTGTTCGAATTGAAGGTTTTTGACCGATTTAGTTTTATCCACAACGTTCGCTTTATAGCCAACCGTGTTGTGCATAAAGTCCCATCTAGCGTTTTCAACTTCAAGTTGTGGTTCGATAGGTTTCATAACCAGCGCTTTCGTAGGCGAAGGGCAAATATTTGCACAATTACCACAGCCAGAGCAATCTAGTGGTGATACTTGGATTTTAAATTGATATTCTTTCAGCGCACCATTACCTAATTTCATAGGTGTTCCTTCGGGTGCTGCCGCCGCTTCTTTTTCAGTAAGCAAGAACGGACGAATAGCTGCGTGAGGGCAAACATAAGCACATTGATTACACTGGATACAGTTGTCAACAGCCCATTCAGGGATTTTGGCAGCTATACCGCGTTTTTCAAAAGCCGATGTACCATTATCCCAGGTACCATCTTCGCGTCCATTAAAGTCAGATACTTTCAGCGTATCGCCTTTAAGGCTATTAATTGGGTCAACAATGTTGCGAATAAATTCTGGGCGCGTCATATCAGCTTCAACTTGTTTAAGTTCAATATTAGCCCATTCAGGTAGGGTATCAACTTTAG
>CAMQUV010000146.1 GCA_947037995.1 uncultured Rikenellaceae bacterium | reverse complement strand
TCTCGAAGCTATACTTTTATCTCAACGCTGGGGCTTTCGATGGAGGCTGCAGCTGAGAATAACAAAGAGTTTTTCGTATTGGATAGACCTAATCCACTGGGTGGTAATAAGATAGAGGGCGGCAGCGTACAGCCTGGATTTAACTCTTTTGTGAGCAAATACCCAGTTCCGTATATCCACGGATTAACTGTTGGCGAGCTCGCCGAGGTCTATAATGGTGAAAGAATGTTACGAAACGGTGTGCAATGTAAACTCACGGTAGTCGAAATGGACGGATGGAATCGTAAAATGAAGTGGGACGATTGTGGGCTCGAATGGGTCGCTACGTCGCCGCACATTCCGCAGGCCAAAACGGCAGTTCATTATCCCATTACGGGTATGGTTGGCGAGCTAAGTATTCTAAATATAGGTGTTGGCTATACGTTACCTTTCGAGACGTTCGCGGCGGATTGGATAACCGATGCTGAGGAGCTTTCGAACACTCTCAATGGATATGGTGTTAAGGGAGTGCTTTTTCGCCCGATTCATTACCGTCCTTTTTACGGCAGCGGCAAGGGCAAAACGCTCCACGGTGTTCAGGTTCATATCACAGATTTGGACGCTGCGCCACTGACTTTGTTGATGTTTTACGTGTTGGAATCTCTCCACGAACTCTACCCAAGTCAGCCGTTGATAGGTGGTGCAACGGCAAGTCGGTTAGCTATGTTTGATAAGGTAATGGGCTCTAAGTTTTTGCGCGAGAAATTTGTGGAGGGTGGTTACCGCACTTCCGTAGTGCGCGAACTTTGGGAACAAGCGCCGCAATGGTTCGAGGGGGTAAGGGCAAAGTATATGCTTTATTAGTATTGCTGGTGGTGAGGTATTACTTTTTGAGAGCCATTTTCGTGAGCCAAGCTTTGGGAAAATGTTTTTGGATGTACCGTTCGATATAGTCGTTCGAGTCTTGCGTAATAGCCTCGCAATCAGAGCCATATAGGTTATACACGACCCCAATTAGCTCTACACCTTTGAGTCTCATTTGCTCTAGTGTTAGCAGCGTATGATTTAGGCTTCCAAGTCGGGCAGACGTTACGAGTACGGTGGGTAGTTTTTTAGCTAGTATATAGTCGATAGTAAGAAAATCGCCTTCGATTGGCACCATTATACCGCCTGCACCTTCAATTAGTACTACGTCAAATTTCGAGGTAAGTATTTTTGTAGATTGTTCGATTAGTTCGGTATTGACAGTTGTATTTTCTTCTTTTGCCGCGAGGTGAGGCGAAGCAGGCAGTCGAAAAATCACGGGACAGGTAGTGTGGTCAATATCTTCGGCAAAGAGTTCGCGTCCCATTAATTGTCGGTGCGTAATTATATCTTCGGCAACTTCTGATGGGTCGCAACCGGTTTGAATAAATTTTTGCGTAATAACGCTAAATCCCTCGTTTTCAGCGATTTGAGCTAGGTGTGCTACTGCATAGCTTTTGCCAATATCTGTGTCTATTCCTGTTATGAAGTAAGCGCCTTTTGAGAATTTCATTTTAAGTATTTATTGGGGAGGGTTTATTTTTAGTTTAGAGTACAAATCTAGCAAACAAAAACATATTTTCGATGTGTGTGAGGCATTTTTTTGTGTTGAAAAATGCGGATGGTGTTTTTTTTGGGTATATTTGCCATAATATATCAAAACGATTAATAATTATTACGAATTAATAAATAGTAAAATGAATATAAAACTTTGTGTCACAGCAGTGGCGTCGGTGGCTTCGATACCAGTTTCGCTAGCAGGGAGTGGCGATGGATTGCCAAATATTATATATATAATGGCCGATGATTTGGGCTTAGGAGATTTGGGTTGCAATGGGCAGCGATATATCAAAACTCCAACAATTGATTCGTTGGCAGCCAACGGGTTACGTTTCGCCCAGCATTATAGCGGCTCTACTGTGAGTGCGCCTTCTCGCTGTGCGTTGATGACGGGACAGCACACGGGTAACTCTTTTATTCGTGGAAATATGGGTGTTATTGGGGTTGATAAAGAGCATTATGACACGGCTTTGCCAGGTGACATTATTACTATCGCCGAGGCGATAAAGCCTGCTGGTTACGCTTCGGCTTGCATAGGCAAGTGGGGTATGGGTGGACCGGAAACTGAGGGTCATCCGTTGGCGCAGGGGTTTGATTATTTTTACGGATATTTGGGACAGCTTAATGCGCACCGACATTTCCCTCGTTTTTTGTGGGAGAATAATACGAAAATGGAGTTAGGCGGAAAAGTTTTTTCGCAGGATTCTGTTGTAGCAAAGACTCTTGATTTTATCGACAGCCATTCCGAGCAGCCTTTTTTCATATATATGACTCCGACTATTCCTCACGCCGATTTGATTATGCCGGAGGGTTCTTTGGGCGAGTACGAGCAGATGTTCGCGGGTGAAAAGCCGGTGCGTACGGGAGGTTATTACAATCAGCCTAAGCCAAAGGCGACGTTTGCGGCTATGGTAGCGCGGTTAGATTCGGATGTAAAAAGGGTGTGTGATAAGTTGAAGGAGAGGGGTATTGCTGAGAATACGATAATAATTTTCACTTCGGATAATGGCACACATATGGAGGGCGGGCACGACCCTCATTTTTTCAACTCTAGTGGTGGATTTAGGGGTACTAAGCGCGATATGTATGAGGGAGGGATACGCACACCGTTTATTGTTTCGTGGGCAAAAGTTATAACAGAGCCGAGGGTGACCGACCACATTTCGGCGTTTTGGGATTTTATGCCAACAATGTGTGATATTGCGGGTGTTGATGCGCCGAAAAACACTGATGGAATATCGTATTTACCTACTATTATGGGTGTTAAGAGGCAGAAGACCCATTCGCATTTATACTGGGAATTCCACGAGCAGGGGGGCAAGCAGGCAGTCCGTAGGGGCGATTGGAAATTGATACGTTTGGGTGTCAATACGCCGAATGTTCGTTATGAGTTATATGACTTATCGAGCGACCCGACCGAGCGTATGAATCGCGCTTCGCAGAACAGTGATATGGTGAGGGAGTTGAGCGAACTTATGGACTCATCACATACTGAGAATCAGCACTTTAAATTCAAATCAGAACAAAAATAAATATGCTAATCGTTAAGAATCTAACACAAATTTTAAAGCCGATTTCGGGTGTAATTTTAAAATTACTTTTCGCGTATCTCACGATGGCGCTTTTACGAGTTCATTTTATATGGTATAATACGTCAATTTTTGGCGAGATAACCAGCCCAGAGATATGGGATATTATAAGGGGTTCGCTAGTTTTTGACAGTGCAAATGTTTGCTACATTTTCGGACTATTTATCATTCTTGCCACCCTGCCAGTGTCGCAGGCCTTGGGGTCGAAATTATGGCTTAAACGAACTGTTATGTGGAGTTATTTGGTTGGATATTTTGTTGTTTTATGGACTAATTTGGGCGACAGTGTCTATTTTAGTTTTTCGCGCAAAAGGTTTAGTGCTGAGGACTTTCACTTTTTTGAGAACAGTAATACTGGAGACATAGCATTGACCGCGATGGGTGAGCATTGGCCTTTATTGGTAGTGATTTTCGCGACGATGGTTTTGGCTTTTTTCGTTTACAAGAGGATTGATTCGTTGACACAGCCACGCTTCAGGGTCCCGGCTCCGCTCTATTATTCGATAAGACTTATTGTATTTTTGCTGACTTTATTCCTTGTTATTTCTGGTATGCGCGGAGGATTTGGCAGGGCAGTTCGCCCCATAACGTTGAGTAATGCCGGGCAGTACACTGTTTCGGCCGAAAAAGCGTCTATTGTTTTGACCAATCCGTTCTGTTTGTTGCGGACGCTTGGCAATCAATCACTCGAGAAGATGGAATTTTTTGATGATTCCACGGCGCTGAGCCATTTCAACCCTGTTATAACATTGCCTCAAGACTCACTTTTCGGGTCACAAAAGGGGAAGAATCTTGTTATACTTGTATTAGAGAGTTTTTCGTCACAACATTCCAAGTTTCTTCGCCCTGAATTATATGGTGATAATAGTGGTTTTACCCCTTTCCTTGATTCGTTGATGCAACAGGGGTATTATTACACAAGGAGTTACAGCAATGGGCAAAAATCTATCGAGGCTCTCCCTGCAATACTTTCGTCAATCCCATCGTTGGGCAGTTCTTTCGCTT
>CAMQUV010000145.1 GCA_947037995.1 uncultured Rikenellaceae bacterium | reverse complement strand
TTGTATGTTGCTATTGGAAATTTTTTGCTCCTTTTGTTTTGGTTATTTGAGTCAAAGCCTGTGGAGCCCCACCCCCGAAAGGCATTTAGCAAAGGGCTAATATATTGCACACGCAAAAAGTTCCCGTGTAAAAACAAGATGTTTTTTACACGGGAACTTTTTGCAGCAGTAGGTAGCGGAGCTTTGTGAAAATGAACTTACAGCGCCCTATTTCCCCACACCAAAGTATTTTTGCATTACTAAATGACCTATGATTTTCTCCCTTCGCTTGTCACGAAACTGAGCCATATAAGCATTAGCATTCTTAACGATTGCCTCCGCTTTATCAGGATTTTCGATATAGTAATTGAATTTCTCCTCGAAATCAGAGTAATCAGGCGCTATCTCGATATAATGATAGTTCGGTATTAAAGTCCCCTCCATAAACCACGTTTCATACTTAGGCTTAGGCATAATAGCTACACAGTTTGACGACATTATCCACTTCAAATTGGTCGCAACATCGTTACCCTCAATTGCAACTATGAACTTGTAGTTAAGGTGCTCAAGAAGTGGCATCCTTTCGTGTTGAAATTTATTATAGCAATCAATATTTTTTTTATCCACTTCTCCACAAATACAGATATCATTTCGGTGATAATACATCTCCAAAAATCTAACGCGATGAGGTTTGTTCCACGAATACGTCAGAAAAACAGCTTTATTCTGCTTGTCCTTGAATTTTACCGTGTCTTTGAGGTACAAAAAATGTCGCAACTTATCGAGGTTGAGTAACACCGAGTTACGGTTGTCACCATCAATCGGGCGGCTCTTGACAACAGTCGGATATGGCGGCACATCAATGATATCGCCATAAATATGGGAAAACTCTAGTTGGGGGTTAAAATAGCGTATAACGTCGTGAGTATCAAAGAAATATCGACTTTTATAGTCACCCCTATGTGCTACAAAAAATTCTATTGAAGTCTTTGTAGCCGGGTCGGGGTTGACAGTTTCATCGTGCTTATTGTAATAATTCGCACGCTCTAATATATACGGATAGTCAGACCTCTTCTCAGCGCCCTTGAGCAGTGACTTAATGCGCATAGCATTAAACCACCTCGGTAGAAACATCTTTACAGTGTTTTCCAAATAATAGAAAATTGCAATGTTCTTTCCGTCGTTGAAATTTTTTCTTAATATCCACATATTAAATCGTATTTATTTGACCGCACAAGCGGATTAAAGCCATTTAACCATTGCTAGGTCCATTCTATGAGGTAACGTTGCGTTTTTAGGGTAAATACGCGTTGCAACTTCATACGAACCAGTGTTCTCAGGCGAAGCATTCAGTCGGTACGTAGCTCTAGTACCTTCCATCGATTCTAGGTCATACTGGAAAGTATGCTTGATTTCCATACGGTTATCAATGTTCTCAGCCATAACAAGCTCTACGCCAATATCCTCAGGTTTCAATGCTCCCAAATCAATCACAGCCTCGAGAGAGTATTCCTGACCCATTACAATAGCTCCTTTAAGCATATCGAACTGATGTAGGTCAATCGGGGTTACATTGTCCCAGTTTTGACTGATATAACGCTTCCACGACGCGATTTCACGAGCCTTAGCAAAGTTGTTAGCAATCAAATCTTGGTGACGCAAATGGAGTTTACAGTAGAATCTATCTTCGTAATCCTGCATCATTCTATTTGTAGTGAAGTCTGAAGCTACCTCCGCGATACATTTCTTGATAGTATCAACCCACTCTTGTGAGAAGTTATTTTCACCTACTCTATTGTAATAAGCTGGCGCAATTTTATCTTCAATCGTAGTGTAGATTAGCTCTGCATCGAGTTCGTCTTGGAATCTTTGGTCGTCAAAAGTTCTCTTCATAGGAAGCATCCATCCCGCTCCTTCTTTGTAACCTTCAACCCACCATCCGTCTAGTACAGAGAAGTGCATAACGCCATTCATCACAGCTTTTTCGCCCGATGTACCCGACGCTTCGAGAGGACGTGTAGGCGTATTGAGCCAAACATCAACCCCCTGAACAAGGCGGCGTGCTATCTCCATATCATAACCCTGTAAGAATATGATTTTACCAATAAATTGAGGCATTTTTGAAACCTCTACGATACGCTTGATAAGGTCTTGTCCCGCTTTATCAGCCGGGTGAGCCTTACCTGCAAATACAAATTGTACTGGTCTTTCTGGGTCGTTAATAATTGAGTTTAGTCTCTCAAGATTAGTAAACAGAAGGTTCGCACGTTTGTAAGTGGCAAAACGACGAGCAAATCCAATCGTTAGTACGTCTGGGCGAAGCTGCTCTTGCACCTGAATCAACTGTCTTGGTGAATCGAATTTGAACTCTGCTGGGTCTTGAACACGTTTGCGGATAATGTCTACCAAAACTTGTTTTAACGCCAATCTCACGTTCCACAACTCCTCGCAAGGAATAGTGTAAACTTTGTCCCAATTAGCCTTAGTATAATTGCCTTTCACGAAGTCGGCACCACAATATTTAGAGTAGAGCTCTTTCAAGTCTGAGGCTGTCCACGTTGGGAAATGGACTCCGTTGGTCACATATCCAATGTGCATCTCCGAAGGCATATACCCCGGCCACATATCACGCAAAATGTCTTTACTAACCTCACCGTGGAGCCAGCTAACACCGTTAATCTCTTGCGATAAATTAGACGCCAGTACACTCATAGAGAATTTCTGACCCGAATCATTCGGATTGGTACGCCCTAAGTTAATGAACTGCTCCCAAGTAATTTTCAATTTCTCTGGGTAATGCCACATATATTGTCTCAACATACCCTCGTCGAACGCATCGTGACCCGCAGGCACTGGCGTGTGAGTAGTGAATAGTGATGAGCTTCTAACCGCCTCGAGCGCCTCAGAGAAGCTAAGGTTGTTATTTTGTTCAAAGTTATGTATTCTCTCAAGACCAATGAACGCCGCGTGTCCCTCATTACAGTGGTAAACTTCGCTCTCTACACCCAAAGTGTTTAGCGCACGGATACCCCCGATTCCTAGTAGGAACTCTTGTTTAAGTCTGTTTTCCCAGTTTCCGCCATATAGGTGGTGAGTGATTTCTCTATCCTCTTGCAGGTTCATATCGTGGTCAGTATCAAGCAGATACAGTTCGGTACGACCAACATCACAACGCCAGATACGCGCAATAACATCACGTCCTGGGTATGAAACTTTCACAGTTTTCCATTCGCCGCTATCATCACGCACTGGCGAGATAGGCAGTTTGAAGAAATTTTGTGCCTCGTAGCTCGCCTCTTGCTCGCCCTGAGATGAAAGTCTTTGAGTGAAGTATCCATAGCGATACAGCAGCCCAACGGCTGTCATAGGTACATTTTTGTCCGACGATTCTTTGAGGTAATCACCAGCAAGTATCCCCAGTCCACCCGAGTAAATTTTGAGCGAAGAGTGCAGGCCATATTCCATCGAGAAATAGGCGACACGTGGTCTTGTAACTGTATCTTTTTGCGCCATATAGTCGCGGAACTGTTGGTAGACGCAATCCATATTTTTAAGGAATTTTTCGTCGGCTTGTAGCTCGTTGAGTTCCTGCAAATTGAGTGTATCAAGCAGGGCGATAGGGTTGCGGTCGCAGGCGTACCACTTAGTTTTGTTGATAGATTTAAATAGGTCGGTAGCTTCCGAGTTCCACGACCACCAAATGTTTTTGGTAAGTTCTTCGAGTGGTTTAAGTCTTTCGGGTAGTGACCTTTCGACCATCATTCTAGTCCAATTAGGCCCAGAGTTTGACAGTAATTGTTGGCGAACAAAGTTAACTTGTTCGTGGTGTTCTCCCCCATCAATATTCGATGTATTGGTGTTGGATTGTCTTTGTTTAGCTTGATTAAGCGCAGTTTCGTACGACATTTTATAGTATTTTATTTGGTTATCCCATTGCGCCAACAGCGATAATTGCTGCGCGCATTCTTTGAGTTTGCTTTTTTGGTTTGCGTCTAGTTTCATATAGCGCATCACTCCCTCGGCAATTTGCTGAGTAAGGTAATCGCCATTTGTTTCTGTACGTTCGATAACGTTAACAGCCACTTGCAGTTTAGGGTCTTGCTCTTTCACCCACACTCCAAATCCTGCGAGCGTAGTGGTAATGCTAGGTACTCCAAATGCCACTGATTCCATAGGTGTGTAGCCCCACGGTTCG
>CAMQUV010000144.1 GCA_947037995.1 uncultured Rikenellaceae bacterium | reverse complement strand
GTTGTAGTACTCTCCGATATGGCAAACCCAAATGTGGATTATGGCGATGTCCGAGAACTGCTCCGAGTGCATAAAATTGACCTAATCATTGCTGTGGGCACGAAGATAAAGACGCAATTTCACTGCGATTTAATACATTTCAATACGAAGGATGAGCTAATGGCTAACCTGCAAGACGAATGGTTCGCCGATGCTGTTGTGCTAATTAAAGGGGCTCGAAAATATAATTTTGAGGACATAGCAACAAAACTTGCCGAGCTTACGCACACAACTGTGCTGGAGGTAAACCTAGCTACTATGATTGAAAATCTCGATTATTTCAGAGCAAAACTAAGCCCCAAAACAAAAATTATGGCTATGGTCAAAGCTGATAGCTATGGAGCAGGTGCACCAGAAATTGCATCAACCCTACAACACCACGGGGTCAATTATCTGGCGGTGGCGTTTGCCGACGAAGGGCTGAATATTAGAAATAGAGGGGTGCACACACCTATTGTGGTGCTCAATTCTGACCCCGAAAGCTACCAAACTATGATTAAACATAGATTGGAACCGGAGATTTATTCGCTTAATTCGCTCAAGAAATTTATAGCGGAGGCAAATAACTGTGGCTCGTATGATTTGCCAATACATATAAAACTCGATACAGGAATGCACCGATTGGGATTTATGCCGAGCGATACGGAAGAGCTGATAACGATTTTAAATTCGACCGACACGGTGTATGTTGCAACTATTTTCTCGCATCTGGCTGCAGCAGATTCGTCTGCGCACGATGAGTTTACGGCGCGACAAATAGATGAGTTTAAGTTGGTTAGCTCCAATATAATTAAGGGTCTTACGCAGCAGGAACAGCCTCTGCTCCATATTTGCAACTCCGCAGGTATCGAGCGCCTGCCCGAAGCACATTTCGATATGGTGCGACTTGGGATAGGACTGTATCAGCATAAGCCTGTGAGTAGACTCGTTACGCACATTGTGCAGATAAAAGAGGTGGCGCCGCCCGAGACGGTGGGATATATGCGCAACGGCGAGTTACAAAAGCCATCGACTATTGCTATACTGCCGATAGGATATGCTGACGGACTTAGCCGAGGGCTAGGTGCGGGAGCAGCGAATTTTAATGTTGGCGGTCAAATGTGCCCAACGATTGGTAATATTTGTATGGACACGTGTATGATTGACGTTACCGATATAGCCCAATCTGTTAAAGAGGGAGATGAGGTCGAGATTTTCGGACAAAATCCTACTGCCGAAGAGTTAGCACAGGTGCTAAATACTATTGATTACGAGATACTTACAAACATATCTAAACGCATTAAGAGAGTCTACATAAATTAATTTTGAGCAGGTATAGTTTGGCGATTAAAGCTGTCGTTTAGTGTGATTTTTCACCCTCACAAAGCTCCTCTACGGCGCAATCATCGCAAACGCCTTTTCCGCAACCAGCTAGATTGGTAGGGTCCTCACCACGCAAGATTGCCTCTTCACGGCGAAATTCTGCCGAGGCACACATTATCCCACGCTCTTTCATAGCTTCGTTGTCACCAACATCACTCTGCATAGGGCGCCCCTTACGTATTTGAGTTATCGACAGGCCTAAAACCATAAGCCCCACAGCTATAATAGCCGCTATAATTGCAATAATAAGTGTTCCAGTCATAGTTTTATGGTATTATTTTATTAGTTAGAGCTACAAATTTACTATATTTGTAACCACATTCCAAGAAAAAACGAAAAAATGAAAATTATAATTGCAGGTGCCGGAGAGGTTGGTAGCCATCTAGCACAAATGCTCACCGCAGAGCAACACGACATTACAATACTAGACGACGACGAAAAACGACTTATGACGTTGAGTAACTCGGCCGACGTGGTTCCGATTCTCGGAGACATCACTTCGTTCGACTCGCTTGCGCGTTGCAACGCCTCGTCGTGCGACCTCTTCATAGCTGTTTCGCCTGTCGAAAACACCAATATTCTCGCGGCTACGCTGGCAAAATCGCTGGGTGCTAAAAAATGTATCGCGCGTATCGACAACGACGAATACCTCGAGCCTGACAAAAAAGAGACCTTCATAAATATGGGTATCGACTATATGTTCTATCCTGAAAAAGTAGCTGCTGCTGAGGTGATTACACTACTTGGGCACACCTCTACTGCGGAGTATGTCGACTTTTCGGGCGGAAAACTAACCCTCATCGGATTTAAACTGGACGCAACATCGCCGCTTATTAATAAGAACTTGATGGAGGTCACCCACAATCGAGATATGTTGGAATACAGAACCGTTGCAATATCAAGGGCTGGAGATACGATTATCCCACGAGGTGACGACTATTTCAAAGAGGGAGATATGATTTACGTTATTTCAAACCGAGATTCGCAAAATGAGGTCTACAAATTCACTGGCAAGATAAACGTTGATGTCAAAAATATGATGATACTCGGGGGCTCTCGAATCGGACGAAGGATAGCAAAAGAGCTGCAAGGACAGATTAATGTAAAACTGGTAGATTATAACAATCAAAAGGCATACAAGCTAGCCGAGCTGCTCGATAAAACCCTGATTATAAACGAAGACGGCCGTAAAATGGACGTTATGATGGAAGAGGGACTGCACAATATGGACGCCTTTGTGGCCGTTACAGGAAGAGCCGAAACTAATATTTTGGCGGCTATGCTTGCCAAAAAACTTGGCGTTAAAAAGGTAATCGCAGAGGTCGAAAATATAAACTATATTGGACTTGCCGAAAGCATCGGGATAGACACGATTATTAACAAAAAACTAATTACAGCTAGCTCGATTTATCGCTTTACGATGAACACTGACGTGCAAGCAATTAAGTGTCTGAACGGTTGTGATGCCGAGGTTCTGGAATTTATAGTTAAGCCCAATTCGGCGGCTACTAAATCGAGAATCAAACACCTGAACTTTACCCCTGGAGCAATTGTTGGCGGGGTGGTCAGAGGAGATAATGCGTTCATTGCAGTCGGAAATACTGAGATTAAAGCATACGACCGAGTAGTTGTTTTTGCCAAACCCTCAGCAATATCTAAAATCGGAAAATTCTTCGAATAACAGACTCAAAACACTGAAACCAATGAGACTAAACATTAATTTTGCAACACTATATACAACTCTAATTGCTACGTTGACCATCATAGCAATTGCGGTTGGCTGCACGAGTAAACCGCAGTATCGCATAATTAATGGATATGCGCAGGGCACAACCTACTCTATCACATATAAACACACGCAACCGATTGATAACGAGGTGAATGTAATACTAGATGAGTTCGACAATTCGCTCTCAAACTTCAACAAAAATTCGCTACTCTCAAAGCTCAATCGCAATACCGATGCTACTCTCGATGACTATTTCCTTAAATGTATGGAAATCAGCCAAGTAGCATACCTCCAAACCGACAAACTATTCGACCCAACCCTACGACCTGTTATTGAGGCATACGGCTTTGGCTCGAAATATACAGGAACGCCAAACATACTAACTGACAATCAATTAGATAGCCTCCGACATCTTATTGGGCTTCACAAAATTCAAATCAACGAGGGCCGATTAATCAAAGAAAACCCGTCGATGAGCATTGATTTTAGCGCTGTGGCGCAGGGGCTCTCGGTCGACGTTATGGCGGCGGAGATGGAAAAGATTGGGATTGAGAATTATCTTGTTGAGATAGGTGGCGAAATTTTTGCACGGGGAGTTAACCCTAAGGGGAAAACGTGGCGCGTGGGAATTGATGCCCCGATTGAGGGTAATAACACAAAAGGCGAGGAACTCATAAAAACTGTGGAGCTGCAAGCAAAAGGGCTCGCAACGTCAGGTAATTATAGGAAATTTATTGATACGAAAGACGGTGTTAAATATACACATACGGTAAACCCCGTCACGCTAAAATGCACCCCTAGCGACCTGCTTTCGGTCACTGTGATAGCGCAATCGGCGGCATTTGCGGATGCCTACGCTACGGCAGCGATGGTGGGAGGAAAAGTTTGGAGCGAAGAGTTTTTCAAAAAATTGGAAAATGCCAGTGCGTTTATTATATTTGCAAATGATAATGGTCAACTCCAAACCAAATTTGTGGAGTAAAAACGAAAGGGAAATAAAACTTTAATATAAAATGTTCGCAGTATTCATCTACAACCCCATAGCAGGCAAAG
>CAMQUV010000143.1 GCA_947037995.1 uncultured Rikenellaceae bacterium | reverse complement strand
GAGTTTACTCCTGCTGTTTTGCCTATTGCTCCTATAGCTCTATTCATCATTATACATCTATTGTATAATAACAGTGTCACGACAACTTTTAAATTTTCCGACCCCCATACCGCATAGAATAATTAAAAATCGGTATATTTGCACAGAAATTCACCAAATCAACTATGCCACAATACGCCAATATCATATTACCAATCTCATTTCGAGGACAATGCTTCACCTACTCTGTACGACACGGGTTGGGCGTAGAGGTGGGTATGCGTGTTGAGATAAATCTTCGGGGCAAGGATATGGTGGGTGTAATCGCCGAACTAACTAACATTGCTCCACCGTATAAGGTTAAATCAATTCTCAAAATTGCCGACACCTCCCCCCTTTTTACGCCAAATCAAATCAAGGCTATGCGTTGGGTGTCAGAGTACTATATGTGTAGTTTGGGCAATCTATTTCGATTGAGTATCCCCAAAATAATCCGTTCCGGAGACTACCAGCCACCGCAACGCTTAGCCTATAAATTAGACCAAACTCAAATCCTTAACCACAGTGATTTGCTAAAACGCCGTAAGGCCGCCGCAAAAACGCTCGAGCTACTTACATCTATGGGGGCAATTCATCACCCCGTTAGCCTTGCTACGCTTATAAGCGAGGGGGTGTCGACTGCTGGACTCAAAACGTTGCACGAAGCAGGAATCGCACTCAAAACGAATACTCCACTAAGAAATTATAACACCCACAAAGCATCAAGCCCGACGCTAGACGAAAATACACTTAATATTGTTAATTCAAAAAAAACAACCCTAGTTATTGGCCTTCCACTCAATCAGCAACTGCCTCAAATAGAGCTAATTGCCCAATATAACGCTGCGCAATCACAACAAATACTTATAATTGCACCATCAAACATTATTGCAGCGCAGATTGCACACCAAATTAACCAAAATCAGCAGCTACAAGACAGCGTAATCGAATACTACGGAACTCTATCGGCTGCAAAAAAAGCCGAAAACTACCTCCGACTAAAAAATCATAGTAACACAATTACAACCATTGTAGGCACTTACCACGCGCTGCTCCTGCCGTTTGAAAAGCTCGGGCAAATAATAGTTATTGACGAAAGTAATTTTGCCCATAAAAATACCAGAGACCCACGGCTAAATGCCAGAGATACAGCGCTCTACATATCGCACTTATACAATACACCCTGCACCCTTACTACATTATCACCATCTATTGAGAGTTATAACGCCCTCAAAACTGGGGCATACAATCTTGTAGATTATACCGCAAAACTCAAGGCAAACGTTATTATTGTCGAAAAAGGAAAGCGTAATATGATTTCACAATACTTCATCGACCAAGCGCAACAAACCATTGCCGATGGTAACCAAGTAGTGGTTTTTCAAAATCGCAGGGGCTACGCTAGTTATATAAGCTGCGAGAAATGTAGCTACACGCCTACTTGTACACGATGCAGCACAACGCTGGCATTCCACCAAAGTTCCCAAACGCTAAAATGTCACCATTGTAACTATAATATCAAAGCACCTACGCTATGCCCTGCCTGCAAATCTGGTGCAGTGGTGGCGCAAGGAATGGGCACGGAGAGAGTCGAAGAGATTATACGCGAACTTTTCCCAACTAACTCCATTACGCGCATTGACCGTGACAATATTAACTCGTTCGAGAAAAATGCACTAATTCAATCCGATATAATAATTGGTACCAGCCTAATATTCAGCGGTGTAGAGATTCCTCGCGTTAAATTAACCGCCGTTATCAACGCCGATAATATGTTTCTGGCAACTGATTTTCGCACAAGCGAGCGCGCTATGCAAACGCTCCAAAAACTCCAGATTATGGCTTCGGGTCAGGGCGAACTTATTATCCAAACCTCGCAAACCGATAACCCTTTACTCAAAGCATTTGAGTTTGGAAACATTAAATCTCTCTATGACAACGAGCTAGAACAGCGCAAAGAGCTTTCATACCCTCCTTTCACGAGATTGTGCGCGCTGCACCTTCAACACAAAGACCGAAAAATTTTATTTCACGCGGCACTTGAGCTCGACAAGAAGCTACAATCGAATCTTGGCAACATAGTTTCGCCGCCGTTCGAGCCTATTATTGAGAAAATTAATGACCTTTTTACACTCGATTTTAATATCAAAATGCCGCGTACTAGCGCCCTACTTGAGCTGAAACAGGTATTATTGAACAATATCGAAGATTTCTCAAAAAGATTCCCGCATATCAATATTATTACCGATATCGACCCTGTGTAATTGCTTGATAGCCAGCTGTTTAGTTGTATTATTCTGACTACTAACATTTTAGTATTTTTATTTGGTAATGACCTAAAATTATTCTAACTTTGCCCATCTAACCAAAAAATACCTTTATAAACTAGATGAGAAAAGTCTACACATACGAGCAGTCGGTCGAGGCTGCTAAGAAATATTTCGACGGCGATGACCTCGCAGCAACTGTCTGGGTAAACAAATACGCCCTTAAAGATTCGGATGGAAACATCTATGAACTCTCGCCCGATGATATGCACCTCAGAATTGCTTCCGAAATCGCCAGAATCGAAAACAAATACCCTAACCCAATGTCGACCCAAGAAGTCAAAGAACTTTTCGACAACTTCAAATATATCGTCCCTCAAGGTGGACCTATGACTGGAGTGGGCAACGACCTGCAAATAGCCTCGCTTTCCAACTGCTTCGTTATTGGACACGAAAATCCTGCCGACTCTTACGGTGGTATTATCAGAATCGATGAAGAACAAGTCCAACTGATGAAACGTAGAGGTGGTGTCGGTCACGACCTTTCACACCTTAGACCTTCTGGTACGCCTGTGCTGAACTCTGCACTCACATCTACCGGAATCGTCCCATTTATGGAAAGATACTCTAACTCGACCAGAGAAGTCGCTCAAGACGGACGTAGAGGGGCACTGATGATTTCACTATCTATCAAACACCCCGACGCAGAAAAGTTTATCGACGCCAAACTAGAACAAGGCAAAGTCACTGGTGCTAACGTATCTATCAAACTTGATGACAAATTTATGCAAGCAGTCGTTGATGATGCTAACTATACTCAACAATTTCCTATTGACGCGGCTAAACCAACCAAAGTGCAAGAGGTGAACGCAAATACACTGTGGAACAAAATTGTACATAACGCTTGGAAATCTGCCGAACCTGGCATACTGTTCTGGGATACTATAATAAAAGAATCTGTGCCGGACTGCTATGCAGAACTAGGATTCAAAACTGTGTCGACTAACCCCTGTGGCGAAATCCCACTATGCCCCTATGATAGCTGCAGACTTGTGGCGATTAACCTGTTCGGCTACGTTGATAACCCTTTTACTGACAAAGCATCGTTCAATTTCGATAAATTCAAATCGCACGTCAGAAAAGCAATGAGAATTATGGACGATATTATCGACCTAGAACTTGAGAAAATTGACCAAATTATCGAGAAAATTGACCTCGACCCAGAAGAAAAAGATATTCGTAGAGTAGAAAAACAACTATGGGAGAAAATCAAAAATAAAGCAACGCAAGGTAGAAGATGTGGACTCGGTATCACAGCCGAAGGTGATATGCTTGCTGCACTTAACCTTACCTATGGCTCAGAAAAAGGTATTGCCTTTGCTGTTGAAATACAAAAAACACTCGCTATCGAAGCTTATAGAAGCTCGGTCGAAATGGCACAAGAAAGAGGCGCGTTCCCAATATACGAAACGCAAAGGGAAATTCATAACCCGATGATTCAACGTATCAAAAAACAAGACCCAGAACTCTATAAACTTATGAGCGAAAAAGGTAGACGTAATATCGCACTACTTACTATCGCACCTACGGGTACCACTTCACTGATGACGCAAACAACCTCGGGTATCGAACCTGTGTTTATGCCTGTCTATAAAAGAAGAAGAAAAGTAAACCCTAACGATAAATCAGTAAATATTACCTTCGTTGACGAAGTCGGTGACTCGTGGGAAGAGTACTACGTATTCCACCACAATTTCCTTAAATGGGCCCAAATTAATGGTCACAATACCGAAGAAATTAAAACCTTTACTGACCAGCAAATACAAAAACTTATTGAGACATCACCATACAATAAAGCTACGTCAAACGATATAGACTGGGTTAAAAAAGTGAAAATGCAAG
>CAMQUV010000142.1 GCA_947037995.1 uncultured Rikenellaceae bacterium | reverse complement strand
CCGATCTCGATATAAACACAAAACAAATACTTCGTTACAACATCAATACTTGCAAATTCGTTAACTCATCTTTACTAATCGAGAATGCTGATTCAAATCCATTCTCGATGTTATGCCCCTTAGGGGACGGCCAATTTGTAGGGAAATCGACCTATAAAGGTATGCCTACGAATGAATTAGCACTGTATGACAATGATTACAGATTCATCAAGCAGATTGGGGATGATAAATTTAACTCAGGGTTAAAGTTGGGGCGCAATTTTGCTCAGTATAAAGATGAAGTGCTCTACTGGAAACCATTCGGGTGTGATATTTATAATATTACAAAGGAGAAAATTTCATTAAAATACAAATTTGATTTTGTAAATATGAACATTGACCCTTCCAAGTTTGATGCTGAATACAAATTAATAGAACATATGAATGCTAATCCTACAAAATATGCAGGAGTTATTGCGAATTACAGTGAAAATGATAGTTTCGTCTGTTTCAGATTTTCCCATAATAGAAATAAATATTTAGCAGTTCACGATAAGTCGTTGCGCGAAACTAAGAGCTACCTTTTCAGTGATTCCCCTGGCAGTTCATTATTAGATATTTTTATTGTTGATAATAATGTTGTGCTTTTTTATGCTACTCCGAATGAAAACTACATTAAAACTATTGACATTTCAGAATTAATGACAAGATAGTCGTTATCAGTTTTCCAAATATGTTGCTATTTAAATTGTGATAGTGAAGGAATTATCGTATTTGATTCTATCCTCTAAAAGTGTTCGGTCGTTTGAGTGTCAGCACGTTAACATCCCAGGAGTAATAATATGGAGCTTGACGAGGAATGAGCAGGTGATTCACTACGATAATTTATCTCTTTCATTTTGCATTTGAAACTTTTTTGACTACCTTTGTACCTCGAAATGAGTTCTGGGATGACTTGTGAAAGCCGCTCCCGAAATGATTTTTAAATTATAACTTAGTATCAACCTAATACTCAACCTATTCTAAAATGAAGGTTTGTCAAATCACAGGGAAAACTGCCCAAACAGGTAATAAAGTTTCCCACTCTAACAAAAAGACAAAGCGTAGATTCTCTACCAACCTAAAAAGCAAACGCTTCTTCCTTGAAGAAGAAAACCGCTTTGTCACTCTTAAAGTTACTGCTGCTGCAATGCGCACTATCAACAAAAATGGTCTAGCTAAAGCCCTTAAACAAGCTAAAGCTCTTCCTAAAGTCTACTAATCCTACTTAATTATTATCCTAAAAAATGGCTAAAAAAGGTAACAGAGTTCAAGTTATACTTGAATGTACTGAACACAAAGAAAGCGGTATGTACGGAATGTCTAGATACATTACCACTAAAAACAAAAAAAATACACCAAATCGTATGGAACGTAAAAAATACAATCCAATACTCAAAAAAGTTACAATCCACAGAGAAATTAAATAAAAATGGCTAAAAAAGTAGTTGCAACACTGAAAACTGGTACGGGTAAAAATACTACCAAATGTATCAAAATGGTTAAATCTCCTAAATCTGGAGCTTTCGCATTTAAAGCAGAAATCCTGCCTAACGATCAAATTCAAGCTTTCTTTGCGAAAAAATAATTTGATATTATAAACTAATTTTCTTTCACGGAGATTCTAATCTCTTGAAATTGAAAAAAAAGTGACCCAATATTCTATTCATATAGTCTGTTGGGTCGCTTTTTTTATCCCCCAATGATAAACATCAACGATTTTTTATCATCTTTATTATTCAAAAAAACTTATAATTAACTTTTTTTTGCTATATTTGCCTAATATCTTAATCATATATAAATATTAATAAAGCAAATCTTAATTTCTAATCTATAATAATAATCAATCTCTACTCTTATGTTCAAAGGACACCCTAAAGGTATGATTGCTGCAGCCCTAGCTAATATGGGCGAGCGATTTGGATTCTACACTATGATGGCTATCTTAGTGCTTTTCCTCCAAACCAAATTTAACCTCTCTGAGGAAAATGCCGGACTCATTTATTCCGTTTTCTATTTTGCAATCTATATCCTAGCACTTGCCGGTGGTATTATTGCTGATAAAACAAAAAAATATAAGGGAACAATACTTGTAGGTATTTCTCTTATGACCCTAGGATACGTCCTGCTTGCTATTCCTACGCAAACACCTGTTCCTACTGAAACCTCATTCTGGGGACTGAGCCTACACACAATTATGCTTATCGCAACGTGCTTTGCTCTATTCGTTATTGCTTTCGGAAACGGACTGTTCAAAGGTAACCTACAAGCTCTTGTTGGGCAAATGTATGATAGCGAAAAATATAGCGCTAAACGTGACTCGGGATTCTCTCTTTTCTATATGTTTATCAACGTTGGAGCGATATTCGCACCTATTACTGCGGTTGCTATTCGTAACGGATGGATTCAAGCTAATGGCTATAAATATGACCAAATCCTCCCTGATGTTTGTAATAAATTCATCTCGAGCGGTGGAACTGAAGGCGCTGACCAACTTGCCTCTATTGCCAAAACTGCAGGATATAATGGGAACGACCTAATGGTGTTCGCTAACGAATATCTAAATATATTTACTACTGGATTCCACTACGCTTTTAGTGCGGCTATCGGCGCAATGCTTATCTCTCTAGTTATATACGCTATTAACAAAAAAAGATTCCCAGACCCTGCAAATAAAGAAGTTAATGAATCTTCTAAAGCGGAAATCCAAATGACTGCCAAAGAAGTTAAACAACGTATCACTGCCCTGTTTGCAGTTTTCGCAGTTGTTATTTTCTTCTGGTTCTCGTTCCACCAAAATGGACTCACGCTTACCTTTTTTGCTAAAGATTATACTGATGTAACTAATATTAAGCTTGACCTTGGTATGACTACGCTGCAAGGCGTGGAACTATTCCAGTCTATTAACCCATTCTTTGTGGTATTCCTTACACCTGCTGTACTTGGTATCTTTGGATGGCTTAGGTCTAAAGGTAAAGAGCCTTCAACGCCTAAGAAAATTGCTATCGGTATGGGTATAGCTGCACTTGGCTTCGTTGTTATGGCGATGGGCTCGATGGGACTTCCTAATAGAGCTGATGCCGCTGCAATTGGATATATTCCTGCAGTTACACCTTGGCTACTTATTGGTACATACTTTATTCTTACCGTTGCGGAACTATTTATTTCGCCACTCGGTATTTCGTTCGTGTCGAAAGTGGCACCGCCTAAATATCAAGGGATTATGCAAGGACTGTGGCTTTGCGCTACGGCAATTGGAAACCAACTGCTGTTCATTGGTGCTATTTTCTATAACAGTATCTCGATTGAAGGTACGTGGGCTATTTTTGTAGTTGCTTGCCTTATCTCTATGTTTACAATGCTATTTATGATTAAATGGCTCGAAAGAGTGGCTAAGTAATTCCTTATTCACTTATATAACAGATACCCCTACTTAATTTGTGGGAAAATATTATTAAAGTGCGATTTATGTTCTTATACATTTATCGCACTTTATTCGTGAAAAAGAAATTGGAATTGAAAAAAAATTACTACTTTTGTCTACTATGAAAAAATTACTCACAATCATTATCCTGACACTTACCGCTTCTATTGCTGCTAAGGCTCAGGAAATTCAACCTATGCAAAATGGACTCGGACTTGGCGTTAGAGCAGGACTCAATGTGGCCGATATTACCAGTAACTCCGGCTCTGCAATTGCGGGACTCAAAATAGGGGCTTTTACAGACTACTATTTTAACCATAAATTCGGACTCGAACTAGGAATATATTATAACCAATTAGGGCTGAAAGATAGACTTTCACCTGGAACAGTTCTTGGTACTGAAGATTATAGAATGCATTATGCTAACCTGCAACTCAATGCTAAGTATCACGTTGCTAGAGGGTTTAGAGTATTTCTTGGTGGGCAAGCTGGATATGCAATTGATGCATTCAGTTCAAGAACACTACCCGATGCGACAGTCGAGTATAACCCGCTTACAAATATTAATAGGTGGGAAGGCTCGGGAGTACTCGGCGTTGGCTATACGTTCAAATTTGGCCTTGACCTCGAAGCTACATATACACGCGGATTTACTAGCGTCTTTAATGACCAAAAACAATATAACTCGGTGTACGCTATAAGCGTGGGATGGAGATTTATTGGGCACGGAGGAAGAGCTACGGGACACAATAGACGCAACTA
>CAMQUV010000141.1 GCA_947037995.1 uncultured Rikenellaceae bacterium | reverse complement strand
TTTATCGGTGTGAATCATTAGCAGAAATCATAATCCCAAAATCAGTGATTGCTATCGGCGACTGGGCATTTATGACGTGTAGCGCATTAACGGAAATTACAATCCCAAACTCAGTGATTGATATCGGTGACTGGGCCTTTAGGGAGTGTAGCGCATTAACGGAGATTACAATCCCAAACTCTGTGACGTCAATTGGTGAGGGGGCATTTATGGCGTGTAGCGCATTAACGGAAATTACAATTCCAAACTCAGTGACGTCAATTGGTGGGGCGGCATTTCAGGAGTGTAAAGCATTAACGGAAATCACAATTCCAAACTCAGTGACGTCAATTGGGGGGGGGGCATTTTATCGGTGTGAATCATTGACTACTATCTCAGTTTCGGAGAAAAGTCCAATATACAAGACATTAAAAGAATACTATGGCGAGCTAGTTAAGCCACTATAGCCCTTGAAATTGAATTGCTGCCCCAATTCAACGACTGCCTACATCCGTGTAGGAAGAGCGGCCCTTGTCAATTTTTTCCACTCCACTAGCATTTTGTAGAGCTGCGCTGTTTTTTTAGGGTTTTCTTGGGCAATGTCCGACAACTCCGATGTGTCTTCGGTCAAATGGTACAACTCGAGCGTGCCATCCTCATAGTTTTCTATAAGCTTCCAACCCTTATGCGTAATTACCGACACAGGGCGCGAGCGAAATATAGGGTCTTTAGTCTGCTCATTACCACCCTCCAGATAAGCAGGGAAATGCCAATACAAAGCCCTGTTTGCTAGGGCTTTGTCGCGCCCGTTTTCCAGAAGTTTTACCAAACTAATTCCATCTAACATACCTTCATAATCAATATTTGCGAGCTCAATAAATGTTGGAAATAGGTCTAATTGACTAACTGGTGTACGATATTCGACACCCCCTTGAAATACATTTTTCTGATAGATTATTAGCGGTTCCCTAATCCCTCCTTCGTAAAACGACCCCTTGCCTGCTCTCAGAGGAGTTTGTTTTGATATGTCAAAAACACCCCCGTTATCGGATGTTAAAACCACAACTGTATTCTCAAAATTATCTCTATTTGTGGCGGCCTTGATAATTCCCCCAATCGCAGCATCGACATTCTCAATCATAGCTGCATAACTGGGGTTGTTATGTTCGGGTGTGGCTTGTTTACGCTTGTATTTTGCCACCAACGAGTCTTTCGCTTGTAGCGGCGTATGCACTGCATAGGGCGCATAGTATAAGAAAAACGGCCTGTTTGATGAGACTGTATCTATATAATTTGCAGCCTCGTAGCCAAGTCGAGTTGTAAGGCATTCGCCAGCAGGGCCGTCGGTTAGATTCGGGTTTTTATAGGGTGAGAAATAGCTTTTTGGGTGGCCAGCCGAATTTCCTGCGATATTTGTATTCATCCCCTGTTTGAGAGGGTCTTTGCCCACGTGCCATTTCCCTACGTTACAGGTATTATAGCCTGCTTTTTGCAAAACCATAGGCAGCGTTACGATAGAATCGGGTAGGTGTTTATTGTTTTTTGCTGGTATGAGATTTCGGTCTTTTGCATCGCCTCGTGTTGCCGGATTTACCGTATAGACACCGTGTCTGGGGGCGTACAGTCCGCTTAGCATCGACGCTCTGCTGGGTGCACTATTTGCCGCCGCCGCATAGGCCACCTGAAAACTTACTCCCAATTTATGAAGGTTGTCAATATTTGGTGTTTCGTAATATTTGCTCCCGTTATAGCTTAGGTCTGCCCAGCCGAGGTCGTCTATATTTATGAGAATTATATTTGGTTGCGGTTTGGAGTGCGCTTGTGTTGGGATAATTGAACACAATATTGTTCCGGAGAGCAGCGAGAGGCAATTTTTATGTTTTGACATCAGTGGGGGGAGATTTATGGTGCGTGTTGGTTTGATTTATTTTTTGGTGCCTCTCCAGTGTGCGAAAACTTCGCGAATCGTGTCGTATGAATTTGAGAGCAGCCCGTCGACATCTTTTTCATCTACCCAGCAGACTTTATCAATACCTTCTTCTGTTTGCGGCACGAGATTGGACTCCTCGGTGTAGGTCATAAGGTACCAGTGCGTGGTTTTTAGAATAGACTCGTTATCAAGTATATACGAGTGTTTTGTTTGACATATTGGTTCGCCCAGGCAGATATTTTCGAGTAGTAATCCACACTCTTCGGCGACTTCTCGGGAGGCCGTGATTTGAATAGATTCGTTCGGTTCTTGTTTGCCTTTGGGGAGGTCCCATTTGCCTAGTCGGTGAATAAGAAGGATTTGCCCTAGGTTATTGATTACTAATCCACCCGCAGCATTAATACTTTTCGTCATAATTTATTATTTTTTTGTTATATTTGCAGACCATAAACATAGTAATTATAAATAACTATCGCAACAATGCAAAAAGAAATCGCAAAAACTCTATTACGTATAAAAGCTGTAAAGCTCTCACCAGAGGCCCCATTCACTTGGGCAAGTGGCTGGAACTCACCAATTTACTGTGATAATCGCACAATTTTAAGCTACCCCACAGAACGCAAACTAATCGGAAAATCTTTTGCTCGCGTTATTCACGAAAAATATCCGCAAGTTGACCTCGTTGCAGGAGTAGCTACTGGCGCTATCGCCTGGGGTGTACTTGCAGCGATGGAGCTAGACAAACCTGCCATATACGTTCGCTCGCAAGCCAAAGGACACGGACTTACTAACCAAGTCGAAGGGCACTACGTTAAGGGACAAAAAGTAGTCGTTATCGAAGACCTTATCTCGACCGGCGGAAGCTCACTAGCAGCCGTTGAAGCACTCCAAAATGCAGGGCTAGAAGTGGTTGGAATGGTTGCCATATTCACATACGGGTTCCCAAAAGCTGAGCAAAATTTCAAGGAAGCGAACATCTGTCTCAATACACTTTCAAACTATAACGCCCTAATAGACGAGGCGGCAAAAGAGAATTATATTACAGATAAACAGATTCAAACCCTCAAAGAGTGGAGAGAAGCGCCTGATAAATGGGGCAAATAAAGAGAACCGCAAAAAAACCAATAAATATCATTTATGAAATACGAAAGCCAACAGAAACAAATACTTAAACCAGTTAGTCTGGTGTACCAGACATTATCTAAATTTTCCAATTTTACACCAATCCTAAAAGATAAAGTGGAGAACTGGCAAGCTGATGAGGATACCTGCTCGTTTACGGCTAAGGGGTTTAACCTGTCGCTCCAAATCATAGAAAGAGAAGAAAATAAACTTGTTAAAATAGGGCAAGGAACCACCGCCGCACCGTTCGAATTCACCTTTTTCTTGCAACTAAAAGAACAAGCCGAAATGGATACCAGAATAAAAATTACCATAGACGCCGAGCTTAATATGATGATGAAAATGATGGTCGGCTCGAAATTACAACAAGCAGTAGATGCCATTGCAGACCAAATTGCAAACGCCTTTAACCAGAATCCGAACCTATAACACCCTTACCTTTACTTGTTTATGAAAAGAATATTGCTTTTAATCCTCCTGCTAACACCCCTTGCGAGCCTGGCGAACAACCCGGTCTCACGATTGGTTGACCGCATAGATGCCAACGCCTCGGCGCGCTTTATGTTTGAACTCGAAGACCAAACTAGTGAAGAGGATTTCTTTGTAATAGATAAGAAAAAAGGAAAGATAAATATCCGTGGAAATAACTGGATTAGCGTAGCTACTGGACTCAACTGGTATCTGAAATATCACGCAGGAGTGCATATCACCTGGAATAATCCTAAAACAAGACTCCTCACACTGCCAAAACCAAAAAGCCCAGAACGACATAGCACCAAAATGCTACAAAGATTCTATTTTAACTACTGCACGTTCTCGTACTCTATGCCCTTCTGGGACTGGAAAAGATGGCAGCAAGAAATCGACTTTATGGCGCTGCACGGTATTAATATGCCACTGATGTTGACAGGTACGGCGAACGTATGGAGAAATACACTGCTCAGACTCGGGTATGACAAAAAACAAATTGACGACTTTATTGCAGGGCCTGCGCACCAAGCCTGGTTCCTAATGAATAATCTCGAAAAGTTTGGCGGGCCAAACCCCGAATCGTGGTACGAACACCAAGAGAAACTAGCCAAAAATATTATTGCGGAATACGAAACCTGGGGCATAAAACCCGTTTTTGCCGGATACGGTGGAATGGTGCCTAGTAACGCCAACGAAGTACTCGGACTAGATGTTCA
>CAMQUV010000140.1 GCA_947037995.1 uncultured Rikenellaceae bacterium | reverse complement strand
GAAGGCATCGCCAAGGATATTTTGTTGTTTGGCGGCTAGTTGGGGCGGGTTAGTTGCGATATATTTATTGAGGCAGAGTTTTTTGGCAAGGAGATTGGGTGTATCTCGGCTCACTATTTTGGCTCTAAGCATAGAGAGTTCACCTTCGGCGTGGTATGGATAGTCGACAAAGACGATAGAAGAGACGACTGCTTGGAGTATAGCATCGCCAAGGAATTCGAGTCTTTCGTTATTAATAGCAATAATTTTGGCATCCGTTTTTGGGGTTAAATTATTTTGCGTATTAGTATCGTGAGTGAATTCGGTTTTATTTTTGAGTTGAGAGATATTTATATTAATAGAAGCTGACCTATGTATTAGAGCCAGCTTATATAGTTCGATATTATGAGGAGTCGCACCTGTGAGTGCGTACATAATTTTATACAGATATTTATCTCTTCCAAAGCGCGTTTTAAAGAATGTTCGCATTTGGTAGTATTAAATTAGGTTTATATTTTTTTGAAAATAACAGAAGAGTTATGTCCACCAAATCCGAATGTATTACTAAGAGCAACATCGACGTTACGTTCCTGTGCTTTATTAAGTGTAAGGTTCAGTTTATGGTCAATATTTTGGTCAAGTTCAAAGTTATTGATAGTAGGTGGTATTATATTTTCGTTAAGGGCAAGTATGCAGGCAAGTCCTTCAACTGCAGCTGCGGCACCTAGTAGGTGACCTGTCATAGATTTGGTAGAAGATATGCTAAGTTTATAGCTATGTTCACCGAAAGTATTAATAATTCCTGTAAGTTCTGGTACGTCACCAGCTGGTGTAGAAGTACCGTGACAGTTAACGTAGTCAACATCAGCGGGAGTAAGTCCGGCGTCTTTGATAGCGTCTCTCATAGCTTTAGCGGCACCAAGTCCGTTAGGGTGTGGTGATGTAAGGTGGTAAGCATCGGCGCTCATTCCTCCACCAGCTACTTCGGCATAGATTTTGGCACCACGAGCTACGGCGTGTTCGTATTCTTCGAGCATAAATGCTCCAGCACCTTCGCCCATAACGAATCCGTCGCGGTTAGCGTCGAACGGTCTTGAGGCAGTTTTCGGGTCATCATTACGAGTAGAAAGAGCGTGCATAGAGATAAATCCACCGATTCCTGCTTCAGTAATGACTGCTTCGGAGCCACCAGTAAGTATTGCTTTAGCTTTGCCCCATTTGATATGGTTCATAGCGTCAATAAGAGCGTGGTTGGCCGATGCGCAGGCAGAGACTGTACAGTAGTTCGGTCCACGGAATCCGTATTTGATAGAGATTTGTCCAGCCGCGATATCGGGAATCATTTTAGGAATAAAGAACGGGCTAAATCTAGGTGTTCCGTCTCCTTTAACATAATTAACGATTTCGTCAGTAATACTTTGCAGTCCGCCAATTCCAGATGCCCAGATAACACCGATTTCGTCGAGGTCTTCTTTTTCGAGGTCCATATTGGCATCAATAACGGCTTGTTCGGCAGCAATCATAGCGAATTGTGCAAAACGGTCATATTTGCGGACTTCTTTTCTGTCAAAGAATTCTAGGGGGTCATAATTTTTGACTTCGCAGGCAATTTTAGTTTTAAACTTTTCGATATTAAAGAGTGAGATAGTATCAGCACCACTGACTCCATTTTTAAGGTTTGTAAAGAATTCTTGGATATTATTACCTAGCGGGTTAATAGTTCCGATACCAGTGATTACTACTCTTTTCATATTATTTAGTTATATAGTTTAGTTGTGAGCTTTAAAAGTTTGGGTTTTAGCGTACAGGTTTTTTACTTCTTGTATGTTTTGTTTTTTGTTTGTTATCGCGATGTGAATGGGGGTGAATAAACAAACAAACCACACTACACATAATAAAATCAAAGATAAAAGATTAGAATTAATGTCTAGTATGGTTATTAGTATAATAGGGTAGAATAATTAAAATTCTACGATATTATTTAAGTTTAGCTTCGATATATGATACTGCGTCACCGACAGTAGTGATTTTTTCGGCGTCTTCGTCAGGAATAGTGATAGAGAAAGAGTTTTCGAATTCCATAATCAGTTCGACTGTATCGAGAGAGTCGGCACCAAGGTCGTTAGAGAAGTTAGCAGTTGGAACGACTTCAGCCGCATCAACGTTAAGTTTGTCAACAATAATTTCTACTACTTTAGAGGATACTTCAGACATAGTTTTAAATTTTAAAGGTTTAATAATTTCAATTTTATAGATTCCAATAAATAGCACCCACGGGGGGTTGCGAGGAATCTGTTGGCAAAAGTAGCAAAAAAATAGACAATAAGCTAATTTATGTGGGAAAAAAGTGCTATTTTTGGAGAAAAATATAGAATTACTCACTCTAAAAAGAGGGTGAAAAGTCAGTGTAAACATAATAAAACTAATAGAAAACAACGATGATAAGCCTTGCAATTCTCGCCTCGGGCAACGGTAGTAACGCCGAAGCCATAATGAATTTTTTTGAACAAAACCCCTCGCAGGGGTCTGTAGCCCTTGTTATTGCTAGCAATGAGCAGGCGTATGTGCTTGAGCGTGCTAAGAATCACGGGGTTAAATCGCTTTGCATTTCTAAGAAAATGATGAATAGTGAACCTGATTTACTCCGCGCAACCCTTGCCGATGCCAAGATTGATGTGGTTGTGCTTGCAGGCTATATGTTACTGATACCCAGAGATGTAGTCGCAATGTTCCCCAATAAAATTATCAATATCCACCCAGCGCTGCTTCCCAAATTTGGCGGCAAAGGTATGTATGGCGGCAATGTTCACAATGCCGTAATCGCTAATAAAGAGACTGAATCTGGCATAACAATTCACTTTGTTAATGAACAGTATGACAAGGGCGATGTCATTTTTCAAGCCAAATGTGAAGTGCTCGAAGATGACGATGCTGATACGCTAGCGGCAAAAATCCATACACTAGAACATAAATTCTACCCCCAGATAATTAACCAAGTTATCGCGCAACTCTAAAACTAAATATATATCCCTTTTTATACAACTTTAATTACAACTACTATGAACTTACTACTCATCTCAAATTCTACCAATGCTGGCGAAGCATACCTAGAATACCCAAAAGAAAATATTCGCCAATTCTTAAATACACATAATGTCAAAGAAGTGCTCTTTGTACCCTACGCTGGCGTCACTGTGAGCTGGGACGACTACGAAGCGAAAGTAAAAATGCGATTCGAGGAAATTGGCGTGAGCGTGAAATCTATTCACCACGAAAAAAACCCACAACAAGCCGTTCGAGATGCTAAAGCTATTGTCGTAGGTGGTGGTAATACCTTCAATCTGCTCAAAAATGTGCAAGACAACGGACTTATTAAAGAGGTTCAAGACAAAGTGCTCAGCGGAACACCTTATATAGGTTGGTCGGCTGGAAGCAATCTTATCTGCCCAACAATTTGTACTACAAACGATATGCCTATCGTAGAACCTACGTCGTTCAATGCTTTCAATCTGCTTCCGTTTCAAATCAACCCACACTATCTCGATGCGCACCCTGATGGACACGCTGGCGAAACTCGCGAACAACGTATCGAAGAGTATTTGGCGGCTAACCAAAACAAATTTGTGGTCGGACTGAGAGAAGGATGTATGTTGAAATTCGAAAATGATAAACTCGACCTAATAGGGCCTAGAGCTATGCGTATATTTAAGTATGACGAAAAACCTTATGAGGTAAATGCTGGGGATGACCTTACTTTTCTAAGAAAGTGATAGAACCACAATACGATACAATAGGTGTTCAGGGTGAGGATTTGGCGTGCCAATTTCTTACCCTGAATGGCTTTACGGTGATTTGTAGAAATTGGAGGGTGGGGCACCTCGAAGTTGATGTCATTGCCCAAAAAGATAACACCCTGCACTTTGTAGAGGTTAAAACGCGTAACCGAACTTCTGTCAGTGACTTTGGTGCTGAAAAAGCAATGAGCCACTGCAAACTGCAACGGATTGTGGAAGCGGCGAACTCTTATATTGCGATAACCTGCTCTGAACTTAATGCCTCTGTCGACCTTCTCGCTATTGATATTGTCGGGGGCGTCCCATCGTATAATTTTCGGGAAAGTGTGCAGTGGGACGAGATTCCGCTCTGATAAATAGTTATATAACTTTCTGGGAACACTGCTATCTTCTAATTGCCTGCCCGGGGTGTCAGAAACACCTTCTAATTGCCTGTCGGGGTGTCAGAGACACCATTTAATTGCCTGTCGGCACGCTAGCAATTCTAACTTCGGCAGCTATCAGCCC
>CAMQUV010000139.1 GCA_947037995.1 uncultured Rikenellaceae bacterium | reverse complement strand
TCCACGGCACGCAGGGTTACCATCATAACGTTCAAGTATCTGCTTTGGAATATCAAGAAGTGGGATATTACACATATTTTTAGTTTTTTGCCTACGCTTGCGAATCCACAACGCGCCGTTATTATCGCGTGCGATGTGATCCTCTTTCAACTGTTTAACATCAGAAAATGCCAAACCAGTAAAACAGCAGAAGATAAATATATCTCGTACCTGCGCCAACCGCTCTACTGGAAGCACTTTGTCAATTATAGACTGCAACTCATGATCTTCTAAAAAGTCACGCTCAACCTCTTCTAGATGGAACTTAATATTTGCGAATGGGTCACGTGTAATAATTTCATTAGCCAGTGCAATTCGAATGATTTTCTTAAAATTCTTCAAATACTTAGTAGTCGTGTTATGGCTACAATTCTTTTCAGTCTTAAAGTAAAATTCATAATCTTTAATGAATTTATGATTTACATCAGCAATAGGAATATCATCGACGTTGAAATTATGTTTAATAAATTCTGCTGTATGTTTATATGAAGTCTCATATCGTTCAACAGTTGATGCAGACATATCTTTGCCAACTAATTTATGACAGCGTTCATTATGTTCTTTAAACACATCAAGTATCGAAATTATTTGTTTTGTATTTTTGCCTTGATATTCATTAATAATCGCTTTTGAGTTTATATCCGCTCCATCAATTTCCATTTTGCGATATATCTGCATAATTCGGAGACGAATCGTGTCAAGGCGGTCATTTAATTCATCATCTTTTCGTGTGGTTCCGATTGAACGCCCCGAAATAACACTCCAATAATCGATGTTAGCTTTAATATTTACGGTAGTTTCTGTGCGTTGTCCATTAACTGTAACACGCAGAATGACTGGAACTTCGCCATTTTTGGCTACTCGGCTTTTTTTGATTACGAATAGGATTTTAAAGGTTACTCTTTTCATACTTTTATTATTTTAATTATTATTAAATTCGATGTAGATTTATTATCTACAAAAGTATGAATAACAGAGTTATTTACGGCTACGCAAAAGAGTGCAAAACATTGATAAGCAATCGGTTAGTGTAAGTAGGGGACATTTGTCTGGAAAGATTTATTGTCCCCGATTATGTACGTGAATAGTGCTTATTTTTGCTATTTTCTTCGCCACCATTAGAAACAGAAAACCCTGTAAACGTTTAGTTTACAGGGTTTTACTTAAAATTGCGAATGCAATTTGCGGAGAGAGGGGGATTCGAACCCCCGGTACAAGTTCACCCCGTACGGCAGTTTAGCAAACTACTGGTTTCAGCCACTCACCCATCCCTCCTATTTGTTACTCTTACAAAACTCAAAACATTAATAAATAATGCTTCGCCATTCCGAAAAGCTGTGCAAAGATAAATAAAAAAAATATCCTATCCAAATTTAATTGCAAAAATGAATTAAAAACTATTTCTGGTCACTGTCAGTCGTCTGAGATGCTGCTCTAGGATTTACAATCGATTCTCTCATCTGAGTATCTGCCTGTATGTTCTGAAACTTGTAATAGTCCATAACTCCTAAATTACCCTCCCTAAATGCCTCGGCAATTGCTAGCGGAATTTCTGCCTCAGCCAAAATAACCTTTGCGCGGGCCTCTTGTGCCTTAGCTATCATCTCTTGCTCTAATGCAACTGCCATAGCACGCTTTTCTTCAGCTTTCGCTTGTGCAATATTCTTGTCAGCATTCGCCTGGTCCATCTGTAAAACAGCTCCAATGTTACGACCTACATCTATGTCGGCGATGTCTATAGAAAGAATCTCAAATGCCGTACCAGCATCTAGACCCTTGCTCAAAACAACTTTTGAAATAGAATCAGGATTTTCAAGTACCGATTTGTGAGTTTGTGAAGAACCAATTGATGATACAATCCCCTCGCCAACACGCGCAAGTATAGTTTCTTCACCTGCTCCACCAACAAGCTGTTTGATGGATGCACGCACCGTAACACGGGCTTTGGCAATTAGCTGGATACCATCTTTGGCGACAGCAGCAACTGGAGGTGTATTGATAACTTTAGGATTAACCGACATTTGTACCGCTTGAAAGACATCACGTCCCGCAAGGTCAATGGCAGTGGCCATATTAAAGTCAAGATTTATGTTCGCTTTTTGTGCAGAAACCAATGCGTGAACAACGTTGGCGACGTGACCTCCTGCAAGGAAATGGGCCTCGAGTTCGTTAGCATTGAGTTGTAGCCCAGCTTTAGTTCCTTCAATAAGTGCCGAAACAATAGTAGTAGGCGGAACCTTACGCCAGCGCATAAGAATTAGTTGCAAAAGTGAAATTTTCACTCCCGAGACCATAGCCGAGAACCATAGTCCAATAGGAACAAAATAAAGTATAATCCATAGGAAAACTATAGAAATTCCGGCAATAACTAGCCAGGTTGTGAAAATTGGGTCCATAATGTTTTAATAATTTAAAGTGGTTTGACAATAAGCGAAAAATTATCAATCCCCGTAACAACAACCGTTGTGTGAGGGTCAATAAAGTCAGCAATAGATTTAGCTTCGATAATTTGCCCATTAATTTCGACCGTTCCCATTGGGGCAAGTCTAGATAAAGTTTTGGCGTGTGCACCGATTTCAATTTTAGAGGCTGGTGAATTGACAGCCTCTTTAATATCAGTGTGTAGTGCAACATTCTTCCAAGTTCTACGTCTAAAAAACAACGCTGTCAACAGGGCAATAATAGCCAATGATGCAACGAGTACGTATATACCAGTAAGAAATTCTTGCTCAACAAACGCCCACGTAATGGCTGTAACAAAACAGCAAAAAGCAGCTACTGCGGCAATGGTTACACCTGGCAGGAGCACTAATTCAGCAATGAAAAGTAGTGTGCCAATTATTATAAGTATAATTATCCAAGTCATATTTTTATAAATTTTAAGTTAGTTAAATTAGTCAATTTCGACAACTTCAACCGAGATTATATCATTTCTTTTGGTCTTAATAATATGCGCAATAACTTTAGCCTCATCGGGGTTAGAGAATTGCATTATAGTAAACAAAAAGCCTTTAGGGTCAGTGATTCTCGACATAGTTTTACCAGCAGCGTGGATATCAATAACAGATTTGAGGTCGACCGCAACATCACTGTTTTCTGAAACAACTACTATTTTATATCCATCAGCAATAGCATCGCTAGGATTACGCACCTGGTATGCCTTCGCTTCGCCCGTTGAGACGAATTTGCCGTTTACCCAAGCAACCGCTTTTGGTGCTTTGAATCCAAATTTATAGCAGTCTTTGACAGCCTTTGTGACCTCAGCATAAGTTCTGAACCCACCAAGAATGTATCTAGTTCGAGTCCCAACTTTTTCTTGCTGTATTGGCAGCGCATTTTTAAAGATATTAATAGACGACGCCTCTCCCGTTACATAGGCAACTTGCACTGAATAGTACGCGCCTTTAACCGGAGTTTTAAGTATTGGAATGTCTTGCAGTGTTTTATAATCATACTCATTACCAATAGTAATATCGCCATAAACCAACGTATTTCGGTAGGGAAACAAGATTTCGGGGAAAGATTTTGATTGAGTAATTTTCGCCATACTGTTATTTAGAGATAGCGCCAGCGCGTCCATTCCGAGCATTTGTGCAAGCAGAGATTCATAACCAAGTTGCAATTTAAGCTGCGTTGGATAGTGTTGAATATTAGGTGCCAACGTAATCTCGTTAGAGTTGCGCGCCTGAACCGATTGTCTACCTAACAGGTCGATTTTCTCGAGTTGGCTTCTCGTAGCAAGTCCGAGTTTGTCTACCAGAACAATATAGTTATCGAGTTTTGTATTATAGAGTTTGTTCCAAATAGTAATAAACTCGATATCTTTTTTAGCAATTTCGCTTTTAAGGGCAAGGGATTTTTCGATAGTTTGGTTTACCAAGTCTTGCGTTTGAGCATTGTCAAAGGTTTGTTTGAGTTCAACAAGTTGGTCGTACGTAGCGCTAATAGTGTTTATAATTGTAATCAGCCGTTTTGTGTACTCATTAGATTTGGTGAAAACCTCCATATCTTTTTCCGAGATATTTGCTTTGATATCAGGGTGTTCCAAAAGAGATTGCGGAAGCCTTGAATTTTGAGTCGTGGTAGCCGTTTGCATTTTCAGTATTTGCGCTTCGAGCCCAGCAATTTGCACGGTAGTTTGGTTGAGTTTACCACGTTGAGTAAATATATCATTTTCAAGGTTTATGATAGATTGCACGAGCGAATCGCTGCCAGATTTTTCGAATTGTCCTCTCAGTTTGTCGAGTAGGTTTGTCATCGAGTCGACCTTAGC
>CAMQUV010000138.1 GCA_947037995.1 uncultured Rikenellaceae bacterium | reverse complement strand
GTGTTACCGTTACAGTTTGCGTGGCGATGGTGTGTGCGCCAGTTGCTCCGTGGGTTGTGGTTGTGTAGGTTACTTTAGCGGAGCGAGGGGTGTCGCCTTCGTTATTTGATAGTACTACCAGTGATAGTGGTGTTGCATAATCCTTTTGGCTTGTATCTCTATTTTATTTTATCTATGTTTGCACTTCGGTTTAACACACCCTCCCCATTTAAAAAAAACAATAGTCAATGAAATCACTCCAAAAGTATTTAGAACTCGTAAAATTCTCACACACTATATTCGCTATGCCGTTCGCAGCGATAGGTTTTATGTTGGGAGTGGTGGCAGGAGAGTTTTCGTGGTGGCTATTGGTTCAGGTAATGGTGTGTATGGTTGCGGCTAGAACTGCTGCAATGGCTTTTAATAGAATTGTCGACAGACACTATGATGCGAAAAACCCTCGTACGGCAAACCGCGAGATTCCAGCTGGGAAAATTTCTCTCGCCGCCGCCAAAATACTGACCGCTACCTGTTCGGGAATCTTTATGCTGACCTGTTACACTATAAACCCCCTCTGTTTTTACCTGTCCCCCGTTGCATTGGCAATTGTCTTGGGGTATAGTTATACAAAGCGTTTTACATCGTTTTGTCATTTGATTTTGGGTCTGGGCCTAGCGATTGCTCCGGTGGGTGCATATATTGCTGTTACGGGTGAGTTTGCTCTATTACCACTACTACTTAGCGCGTTGGTGCTTAGTTGGGTGGCAGGGTTTGACATTATTTTCGCACTTCAAGACATCGACTTCGACCGCCAAGAGTCGCTCAACTCTATCCCAGCTCGACTGGGGCTAAAAAGAGCCTTAGGCGTAAGCGTATTTCTACATATAATAACCCTTTCGATAGCCTTAGTAATTGGCATAGCCTACCTCAATGCCACTATGTATTGGGTGGGTGCGGCTCTGTTTGGGGCGTTATTGACCTATCAACACTGCATAGTGTCGCCAACGAATCTTAGTCGTGTGGGGTTAGCATTTGGCACTACAAACGGTATTGCCAGCGTAGTGTATGCACTGTTTATTGCATTAGCACTTTTTGTTGCTCCAAATTTCTAAGTAGCCCCTCTTTTTTGCGCCAATCGGGGTCAATCTTATCCATAATTGCACGAAACAGCATACCGTGGTCGTGGGCAACAAAATGTGTCATCTCGTGGAGCAAGATATAGTCCACGCACTCATCGGGCATACGGATTAGCTTGGAGTTGATAGTAATTACATCTTTCATATAATAGCATCTGCCCCACGCCTTGTACATCTGATAAATTTTAAGTCTCGGATATGGTATCTCGTAATCGAGGCGTTTGAACTCAGGTGCCCATTTGTCGACAGCCTCGTAGTAACGTTTGCGTGCCAAACGGGTGTACCAACCATCTATGTACCTCTGGAAATTATCTTTCGTAGCAGGGTAGAGTGTGACATTTATAATATCTCCCTCAATCTTGCAGCTATTGCGTTTGCCTTCAGAAATCTTAAAACTATAGAGTTTGCCCAGAATAAGAACTTTCTTTGTCGTTCGGGTGTACGGGGTGGGGGTGTTACGTTTAAATAGTCTTGCGAGCATAGTCAATAATTTGTGATATTTCGTTTGGTTTAACCCATTTAGCCCCTTCGATTGAGCGTGCCCAGGTGAGTTGTCTTTTTGCGTAACGGCGTGTATTTTGTTTTATCAATTCGGTGGCTCTCTCTACCGAGATAGTGCCATCAAAAGCATCGAAAAGCTCTCTATACCCAACCGTTTGCAGCGGTTGCAGCTCTCGGTGTGGGTATAATTCGCGCGCCTCTTCGAGCAGCCCTTGTTGAATCATTATATCGACTCGTTGGTTGATTCTATCGTATAGAAGTTCGCGCGGTCGGTCGAGTATGATTTCCGCAAAATCTATGTTGCGCTCGGTGGCGGCTCCTGTTCGTTGTTCGGAATATGGTCTGCCCGTTATAACTATAACCTCGACAGCGCGCTCTACGCGGCGGCGGTTATTCATATCAATTTGATTGATTAGGGCTTGGTCTTTTTGCTCGATGATAGTGCGTAGCTCTTCGATTGTTTTGGTTTGGAGCATTTGGCGGACATCATTGTCTTTGGGCAGTGAGTCGAGCCCATAGAGTAGGGCTTTGATATACAGTCCCGAGCCCCCCACGACTACGATATATTCGCTGTTAAGCTGATTTATGATACTCATAGCTTCGCGCTCGTATATTCCGGCCGTTACGGGCTCATCGAAAATCGAGTGAGAATGAATCATATTATGTTTAACCTCGGCGAGCTCCTCCGGTGAGGGCACAGCAGTTCCGATAGTCATCTCTTTGTAGAATTGGCGTGAGTCGGCGCTAATAATTTCGCAGCCAAGCTCCTCGGCTACTTTTATCGCACACTCTGTTTTGCCAACCGCCGTAGCGCCGAAAATTGATATTATTTTAGTCATATATAAATATAGTGTAGCTCGGCAAGTTCTTATTCTTAATTAATTTGTTTAGGCGGTGTCCCTTTGAGTTCGACAACGCGAGGGTAGGTAGCGCTTTCGTCGGGGAACTTGGTCTCGATAAGTTCGATGTAGAGTTCGCGTTCGTTGAACATATCGAAAACATAGATAAGTCGGTCGAATTTCTCGGTGATATGTTTTCCCAGCAGGGCGTCGCCCATTGCTATTGGGGATTGTGGTTTTTCGTCGTCGTCGTAGTCCTCAAAGTCGTCTGGGTCGAGCTCTAGCCCCATATCAAATAGGGTGAATTCTTGGAACTTTTCCCAATCTATGTCAGATTTGAAAAACGAGGTCATTTCCGAAGGGTTGTATTGGAGTGTTTTGAGTAGTAAGTCGTTGAAATCTAGTAATGTAAGGTCGTAAGGGAGCTCAACGTCAAGTAGGAAGTCCTCGGCCTCGGGGCTAAGAATACTGAATTTGAATATCATAGTTGTGGTAAAAAGGAATTAATATTTTTTGGTTATTACACTCCAAAGATAACTAAATTTTCACTACTTTTGCAAAAGAAATTTTTTAAACCCTCTGATTACCCTTTCGCGCCACTCTTTTCCCTATTATCCCTGCTTAAAATATGTTTACCCACCTACACGTACATACTCAATACTCCGTTCTGGACGGAGCTGCAAACATAAAAAAACTGGTTGCCCACGCCAAAAGCCTCGGGCAAACTGCCTTGGCTATTACTGACCACGGCAATATGTTTGGCGTTAAAGAGTTTCATAGTATTGCTACGAAAGAAGGGATTAAACCAATTCTTGGATGCGAATGTTATGTGGCACCCACCTCGAGACACGAGAAAAATAAAACCGAAGGAGGAGGAAAACACCTTATACTACTTGCGAAAAACCTTACAGGATACCATAACCTTATTAAAATGGTGTCGTACGGATGGACCGAAGGGCAGTATCGTAACCCACGTATAGACAAAGAACTACTGGCCAAATATCACGAAGGAATTATCTGCTGCTCGGCTTGCCTGGGGGGCGAAATCCCACAGTATATTATGCAAGATAACCTCGAAGAGGCATCAAAATCAATAGAGTGGTTCAAAAGCATATTTGGGGAAGATTACTACCTCGAAATGCAAATGCACAAAAGTGGCGACCCCACCATTGACGCTAAAGTTTTCCAAAATCAACTCTTGGTTAACAAAGCACTTCTGCAGTTGGCCGAAAAACATAACGTTAAATATATCTGTACCAACGACGTTCACTACGTTAAAGCCGAAGATGCGCCTGCGCACGATAGACTTATTTGCCTCAATACGGGAGCGAAACTCGATGAAGTAAATAGGCTAAGATATACCACACAGGAATATCTGAAAAGTGAGCAAGAGATGGCCGAACTGTTTAGCCACTGCCCAGACGCTCTGACTACTACGAACGAAATTGCCGATAAAATTGAAGAATATGTGCTTGACCATAAGCCATATATGCCAAATTTCCCGCTGCCCGAAGATTTTATCATTAACCTCGAAGTACTCCAAAAATCAATGGTGCAAACACTCACCAAAGACGGAGAAGAGGCGGCACTGAAAAATAAAGACCTTATACAAAAAGTACAAGACGCCAAAGCCGTTGAGGATATTAATATGATGGAGGAGTTTGTGGCGGCTTCGCAAATGCAATACCTCGAACACCTTACCTACGAAGGGGCGAAAAAACGATGGGGCGAAAACCTTAGCCAAGATATACTCGATAGACTGGATTTTGAACTCAGAACGATGGAGTGGATGGGATACCCTGGGTACTTCCTTATCGTGTGGGATTTTATTCGCGAATCAAGAGCGATGGGAGTCTCG
>CAMQUV010000137.1 GCA_947037995.1 uncultured Rikenellaceae bacterium | reverse complement strand
GGAATGGCGACAGCCAATTAGAAGGGGTCTTTGACCCCCCGACAGGCAAATTTCAAGTGGCGTTGCCAACGAGCCTCCCCCAAAAAAAGTAACTCTCGCAAGCTGACACCCCCCCAAAAAAGTTTTGCAATTAATCTAGACAACCAACCAACTGAAATTATTTTACTATATTTGTAAAAACCAGTAATGGTGTAATTAATACAAAATACGATGAATAAACTCCCACTAACCCTGCTACTATTAGTAGTAACACTCGGCAGCTACGGGCAAAGTAAGAACGTTACATATCGCCCCTCCCACGATTTACGAATTTCCGCCGGTGTTCTTACACCCTATGGCACCTCTACCTATTTATACCAAGATACCCCGTATTATAACTCTCCATTAAACGATTATAAAGAGGCGCAGTATTACTATCAAGGTGCCCACACAGTATTCGGCGCGCTTTCTGTTGAGTATAAGTATAACATCAAAAAGTGGCTGTCTCTAGGGGCAAGTGTAACGTACGAGAGGTTTGAAAGCAAACGTTTCGATAGAATAACTGCTATGGTGAATAAACGCACTACGATAGACGCGATAACTGTATTGCCAATGGTTAAATTCCAATATTTAACGTCGCCCTTAGTGACACTTTACTCCCAGATTGGTTTGGGCGTAGGGCTCAATACGTCGACAATCAAAGAGGATGCCCATCGCACTCTCCAATATACCGAACTGTCCTTTGCAGCTCAGTTCACAGCTATCGGCGTAACGGTTGGCAAGTCCTTATTTGGCTTCGCCGAAATAGGATATGGCTCGCAAGGAGTCTTTAAGATGGGAATAGGATATAAATTTAATTGATTATAAAAGATGAAGAATTTTAAATATATAGTAATTAGTCTGGTCGCGTTAATGTCGTTAAACTCGTGTCAACCGACTGACCCAGAGGACTCTAATTATAAGACTGAGGCAGCTATGATGGTTTATGTGAATGCGGCTAAAGTAATGAATATTAATGTTGAAAAGCTCGATTTTATTCTGAAGGTCGATGCTTGGCAGAAACTGACGACCATAGAGGCCCGCGAGCAGTATTTGTATGACAATTTAAGCGGAGTGCAGTTGGTCGAAACGGCCGACACTATTTTCATACGCAATTCTAGCCATAGCCAAGATGTTGATGTGATACTACGCGCCCCAGGTAGCTCAATTTCTGATATTGGGGCCGAGTGGGTTCTACGCGACCTGCTAGAACCTCCAGGCAGCGAACGCTTTTTTATTACTTCCATAGGAGCGGCTAGCTGGAATGTAGTGGGCGAAAATACGCGACCTTTTAACCCGCATTATATATCTTCTATGACTAGTGACGTAACCCTAACTAATCCGGGTGAATACACTTTCGATGTCACAAAGGGCGAGCTGATAAGCACTAGCTCGGGGACTGAATTTTCAATTGATTTCAAAACTACTAAACAGAGTGTTATTGAGTTGGGCGATTTTGGCAATGGTGGGATAGTCGATGGTGACTTCACTTTGCAGGTTTATGAGGGGTTGCAACCAACCGATGAGATTCAAGTGTCGGTGTTGGGTTGGAGGCAGACACGAATCACATTTAGGGGCGTGACTGAAATGTGGAATATATAGTTTTTAAATTTTCATTCTAATAAAGAAAATAAATATTAGAATAAGCAAAAAAAGGTACTATCTTTGCGTGCGATTAATTTTAGTCGCACGTTTTTTTTAGAATTTATGAGAGAGTTACTACCATATTACAAGAACATCACTGTACTTGCCGCCCCCGTGGTCATATCGCAGGTCGGAACAATGAGTGTATCCTTTGCCGACACATTGATGGTCGGAGCTTTGGGTAAAGTTGAGTTGGCTGCCGTAGCGTTCGCCAATTCTTTGTCGTACGTGATATATTTGTTTGGGATGGGCATTGCGATGGGACTGACACCGTTAGTGAGTAGGGCATTTGCGCGAGGTGATTTTGCTAGGATTAACTCTTTGTATAAGAATTCACTGGTACTTAACACGGTCATAGGTGTGATTTCTGCTGGTGTTATAACTTTATTGGCACTCAATATGGAGCATATGGGACAAGACCCAGCTATACTGCCATTTGCCGAGGCATACATCTTTTATCAAGTGTTGTCGGCATTACCGTTTATGTTACAAACAACTGGCAAACAGTTCTTGGAGGGTATTGGGAATACTTTTTACGCAATGATAATAATGGTATCGGGCAACGTATTGAATATAATATTTAACGCGATATTAATCTACGGATGGTTTGGATTCCCCGAGATGGGAGCGGCCGGCGCCGGCGCGTCAACGTTCATTTCGAGGGTCTATATGGTAATAATGTTTGCATTGATATTGTGGTATAAGCCTGAGTACAAGAGATATACGGTCGAAATGTTAAAATACAAATTGACTAAATTCCGTATTCGCCGATTGCTCAATTTGGGTAGCCCGATAGCGGCACAATTATCTATTGAGATGGGCGCTTTTTCGCTGATGGCGATAACGATAGGTACTTTGGGTTCGTCACAACTTGCGGCACATAATATTGCGAATAATATTACGGCGACTGTCTTTATGGTTGTGACGGGTATCGCCTCGGCAACAACGATATTAGTAAGCCGTAATTATGGTTTGCGTCTGTATGACCCAATCAGAAAGACGATGAAAGCGTCGGTGCATTTGGTTATAGTCGCGATGATAGTATCTGCGATAGCGATTATTGCGTTTGCCAGTCCTATTGCATCTGTTTTTATTGACGATGACAATGTAATCTCACTAGCAGCAGGCCTGTTGGTTTTCGGAGCAATTTGGTTGCTTTCGGATGGTATTCAAGGCGTTGTTTTGGGAGGCTTACGTGGCATAATGATAGTAAAACAGCCAATGTATTACGCTGTCGCGGCCTATGTATTAATAGGGTTGCCTTTGGGCTATTTACTAACCTTTTACTTTGGTTTTGGCGCAAAAGGGACTTGGACAACATTTATTGTTGTGCTAACGGTTTTGGCTATTCTTTACTCTATGCAATTCAAAAAGGCTGTAAATCGTTTAGAGCAGCAAGATGATAAATTGCTTAAAGTCGACCACGAATTACCATTCTAGTGTACAGCTAACAGCAAGGTGGTCAGACATTTGGTTAGCATCTACGATGTAGTTTGAGGCTGTCGCATTTTTATAAAATATAAAATCTATTAGGACGTTATCATTGTCGTCTTGATTAAACCCTGCGTAGGTATATCCGAGTTGCGACGAGTTCTCGGGTCTGCTATTTTTGTATTGCGCCGTAATAGTTTTAATACTACTGTCGGAAGTTTGGGCATTAAAATCCCCTGCAATAACAATTGGTGAGTTAGGGTATTGTATGAGCAGTTTTTCACCAAGAGCAATAATTTGTTTTGCACTGTTGTTACGGGCTATTTCGCTAACGTGGTCAAAGTGTGTGTTTACGATAAGGATTGTTTTTCCTGATTCATTCTCTTGAATTAGCGCCCACGTAGCAATTCTAATACAGGCCGCGCCCCAGTCAATCGAGGGTTTTTCGGGAGTATCGCTAAGCCATTGTGTGCCCGATTCTAGGTTTGTGTATTTGTTTTTGTCAAAGAAAATCGGTGCAAATTCACCGAGTCTGTCGCCGTCATCGCGCCCCACGCCGATAGGTGAGTAGTCTGTTAGTTTTTGACAAAGAAAATCGTATTGCGGTGCGAGCACTTCTTGTAGACAGATAACGTCGTGATGTTCGGAGTTTAGTTTGGTAATTATTTTATCACGGCGATTTGTCCAGGAAATGGAGCTTGTATCGTGTGCATTTTCGTATCTGACGTTAAAGCAGGTGATATCGATTGATGATTTCTCGAAGCTACACGCCGTAATCAACGGCAATATAATAATTAGGGATAGTAACAGTTTTTTCATAGTTTAGGTGAGATAAGGGTATTTAGTATATGCAAATATAGGCAAAAATTTCTTTTTTCGGCAGTTTTTTTTGAGCCACGAGTGGAAACCCCACACGAAATTCGCCTGTCGGCATTCCATAACTAATGGCATAGGCGAAGCCTGGAAGCCAGCGCCCGCCCCTCGGCGCGGCTGAACAAGTCAGCACACACCCGGGCGCTGAAACTAACCAACATAAACAAATTGCAGGTTATGCCCTATAAATCTACTTTGGGTGCTATCAGCCTGCGAGCCAAAGCCTCCCCCAGCGGAGGCTCGCTTACTGGTGCGAGTGCCTCCACAGGCTTTGACTCAACCTACCATTTACAACCTACAAAGCCGACAGGCAATTAGAAGGGGTCTTTGACCCCCAGCGGCGGATTC
>CAMQUV010000136.1 GCA_947037995.1 uncultured Rikenellaceae bacterium | reverse complement strand
ATGAGAAGAGCGGACAGCATACATATCGCTCTTGGCGAAGCGGCAGTGATGAATTTTCCGGATATGACACTCAAAAACCTTGGTAATGGTGTGCTTAAAGTAGAACTTACACCACTCCGTAATGGTAATAAAGCTGTGATTAACGCACCTTTCGAATCGCCTTGGAGAACTATTAATGTGGGCGAAAATGCCGGAGATATTATCGAAGCTAGCACGGCGCTTAACCTCTCGCCAAAGCAAGCGGTTGGTCACGTGCAAAACTACAAACCTATGACATATATTGGTGTATGGTGGGATTTTCACCTCGGAACCAAAGAGTGGAAAGAGGGACCAAGACAGGGCGCGACTACCAAAAGCGCTATGAAATATATCGATTTCGCTGCTAAACATAATATCGGCGGAGTTGTTGTTGAAGGATGGAATACGGGATGGAATACCTGGGGAATCAAAAATGATTTTGACCAAGTTACACCTGCGAAAAATTATGACCTAAGAAAAGTGGCGGCCTATGCCAAAGAAAATGGGGTTAGACTTATTATGCACCACGAAACTGGCGCTGACGTTACAAAATATGAAATGCAAATGGACTCGGCTTTCAAACTTTGCCAAGAATTAGGCATTACTGATGTTAAAACCGGTCACGCTGGGATGGTCACTATCGACCAAAATCATCATAGCCAACCTATGGTTGAGCACTTCGAGAGAATTGCTCAAAAAGCGGCTGAGTATGGTATCGCGCTAAATATGCACGAACCTATCAAAGCAAGTGGAATCGAAAGAACATATCCTAATCTTATGACTCGCGAAGCTGTTAGAGGAATGGAATGGGAAGCGTGGAGCGAAGGAAACCCACCGTCGCATACTGTTACAATCCCATTTACACGTGGACTGGCAGGTGCTACTGACTACACTCCTGGAATATTCGACATCCTCTACCAAAAAGCTAAAAACGAACGCAAAGCGTGGAACTCACTTACTAAAGATATGGACGCACACAGAGTGCACTCTACATTGGCGCACCAATTATCACTGATGGTGACTATATACAGCCCTTGGGTTATGGCCTCTGATAGAGTCGAATCGTATGAGAATCATCCTGCATTTACATTCGTAGAGCAATTTAATCCTGATTTCGACCAAACTAAAGTGCTCGATGCTAAAATTGGTGAATATATTGCTACGGCTAGAAGAACTGGCGACACCTGGTATGTTGGTGCCACTACTAATGAAGAAGGTAGAACTCTAAACCTGCCTATGGACTTTCTTGAAGAGGGAAAAGACTATACAGCGACTATATATATAGATGGTGATGATGCTGACTGGGTTTCGAACCCAACAGACTATAAAATAGTAACGCAAAATATTACAAATAAAGACGCGCTTACACTGAAACTAGCTAATGGTGGTGGTGCTGCAATTGTTATAAAATAACCCTGCGACACTGTAATACCAATAACAACAATAAATACAAAAACTTATCAAATGAAGAACCACCAAGGTCTTACACCACAACAAGTTCTAGAGAGCCGCGACAAACACGGTGCTAATACTATTACGCCGCCACCACGCACTCCAGCTTGGAAATTATTGCTCGAAAAATTCCAAGACCCAATGATTAAAATCCTTCTAATGGCGGCTGTGCTGTCACTTGGGATTGCTGTTATTGAGGGCGGGTATGCCGAAACTATCGGTATATTCGTTGCAATCGCTCTCGCGACTGGAATCTCATTCTATTTCGAATTGGATGCCTCTAAAAAATTCGACCTGCTCGGAAGAATTAGTGGCGAGGTGACTTACAAAGTTATGCGCGCTGGTGAACTGACACAGGTTCTTAAATCTGAAATCGTGGTGGGTGATGTTATCCTGCTTGATAGCGGTGAGGAAATTCCTGCTGATGGTACGTTACTCGAGGCTACAGCCCTGCTTATTAACGAGTCTACACTTACGGGAGAACCATCTATACGCAAAACTACTGACAAAGAAGACTTTAAATCAGACGCAACATACCCATCGGATATGCTACTTCGTGGTACTACGGTACTGGAAGGTAACGCAACTTATGAGGTCACTTGTGTCGGCGATAATACGCAATATGGTCAAGTAGCGCGCGAAGCTACTACTGAGAGTGGACAGCAAACTCCCCTTTCAAGACAACTCGAAAAACTATCAAGACTTGTTGGTGTAGTTGGGTTCTCGTTGGCCTCTGTTACATTCATTGGTCTTGTGGCAAAACATATCACCGCTAACCCTCTCCCATTGGGACAACTTGGACTCTTCGGAGCAGCGATTTTCGGGGCATTTATTATGCTCGGAAAACTCTGGATTCCTATGGTCTTTGATGCACGCGAACTGCTTGGCTCTAAAAGAAAACGCTCGGATAGATTTCAGAAAATACCTGCTATTTCGTGGGTCTTTATGGGAATTTCTGCGTTTCTAGGAATTGCTATTCTGGGACTTATCTGGGGAGTGAAATTCTGGGAACCAACTGCCTGGGTTACTCTGGACTATGCAGGCGAAATCCTACAATACTTTATGGTTGCCGTAGCTCTGATTGTTATGGCGGTGCCGGAAGGACTACCTATGAGTGTGACGCTTTCACTAGCCCTCTCAATGCGCAAAATGTTGCAAAGTAATAACCTTGTTCGTAAAATGCACGCTAGTGAAACTATGGGTGCAACGACTGTTATTTGTACCGATAAAACGGGTACACTCACGCAAAATCAAATGAGTGTAAACCAAATGAAACTTGTCATCGAAGACAACGCTCTTATCCATAAAGCTATTGCTGTTAACTCTACTGCCAACCTAAGCGGCGAAGGCAAACCACTCGGTAATCCGACCGAAGGTGCGCTATTGTTGTGGTTGAATGACCAAAAAGTCGACTATAAAGAGCTGCGTGCTGAAGTAGTCGAGCAGCTGCCGTTTAGCTCTAAAATCAAGATGATGGCAACAATTGCCAAACTTGATGGCAAAACGTTCCTATTTGTTAAAGGTGCACCTGAGTATGTCACTAAAATGTGTCAGAATTATGATAAAGAAACTATCGAGCAGACACTCCTAGAATACCAAAACCGCGCTATGCGCACATTGGCATTCGCTGTGAAAGAAATTACTGAGCTGCCCGAAGAACTTACAACTGATTGGCTTGTTGCACAACAAGCGGAGCTGCAAGCTATTACAGCTATTGCTGACCCTGTCAGAGCCGATGTCCCTGATGCTGTTGCACATTGTATGAAGGCTGGGATTGAAGTCAAAATGATTACTGGTGATACTCCAGCTACGGCTATCGAAATTGGTCGCCAAATTGGCCTGTGGAATGAGAGTGATACTGATGAATGCGCTATTACTGGACCTGAATGGGAAGCCCTTTCGGACGAAGATGCATTCAAACGTGCTGCTTGTCTTAAAATTATGGCACGTGCCAGACCGCTTGATAAACAAAGACTTGTTAAAATATTGCAAAAACGTGGCGAAGTAGTCGCTGTTACTGGTGATGGTACAAACGACGCGCCTGCACTTAATTTTGCCGATGTTGGACTCTCAATGGGTACCGGAACATCCGTAGCCAAAGAGGCCTCAGATATTACACTTCTTGATGACTCGTTTACATCTATTGCTAATGCAGTTATGTGGGGACGTACGGTTTATCTCAATATTCAACGTTTCGTTATTTTCCAACTTACCATTAACGTTGCTGCACTTGTGATTGTTTTCCTTGGCTCGCTCCTCGGATTCGAAATGCCGCTCACGGTTACGCAAATTCTTTGGGTTAACCTTATTATGGATACTTTTGCTGCCGGAGCACTCGCGTCGCTGCCGCCTGACCCTATTATTATGAACGAGAAACCTAGAGGGCTGAAAAGCTTTATTATCTCTCCGTTTATGGGTAAATCAATTCTCGGAACAGGACTGCTTTTTGTTGCCGTGCTACTGGGGATGCTGTTCTACTTTAATAGTACCGGAGAAGGTATCTCACTTAGAGAGCAAAGCCTGTTCTTTACGACTTTCGTTATCCTGCAATTCTGGAATATCTTCAATGCCAAAGCATACAAAAGTGGACACAGTGCGCTCTATCAACTACGCAAAGCTCCTGCATTTGTCATAACATCCATTATAATTCTTGTTGGGCAAATTATTATTGTTGCTGTCGGTGGGGAAGTGTTTAGAGTGCAACCTCTCGAAATTCTCGACTGGGTAGTGATTATTGCTGCAACATCTACTGTATTGTGGGTCGGCGAAATTGCTAGATATTTTGCACGTAGAAAAAATATCAAAAAATAAACAAAACGACACTGAACTGACCTGATAAAATCAATTATT
>CAMQUV010000135.1 GCA_947037995.1 uncultured Rikenellaceae bacterium | reverse complement strand
CCGGCAGATACCACGCCGCTCCAAGAGCTTTTCCGCGAGGAATAATAGTTACTTTTAGTAGTGGGTTTGCGTGTTCTAGGAACCAGCTAACAGTTGCGTGACCAGCTTCGTGGAACGCGATTGTTTTTTTCTCAATCGGTTTAAATACTTTGCTTTTCCGCTCTAGTCCGCCAATAATTCTATCTATCGCATCAAGGAAATCTTGTTTTTCGATTAGTTTTTTATCGGCTCTAGCCGCTATGAGTGCCGCTTCGTTACATACGTTCGCTATATCCGCCCCAGAGAATCCTGGAGTTTGTCTTGAGAAGAACTTGCTTTTAACGCTAGGGTCTAGTTTAAGTTTTTTCATATGCACTTCAAATATTGCTTTACGTTCTGAAACTTCGGGCAGGTCAACATTGATTTGTCTATCAAATCGTCCAGCTCTGAGCAGTGCTTTATCAAGGATATCGGCTCTATTTGTCGCCGCTAGAATAATTACTCCGGCGTTAGTTCCGAATCCGTCCATTTCGGTAAGTAGTTGATTTAGTGTATTTTCACGTTCATCGTTACTACTGAAACCACTATTTTTGCCACGTGCTCTACCGATTGCATCAATCTCATCGATGAATACGATACAGGGTGCTTTTTCTTTGGCTTGTCTGAACAGGTCACGCACTCTTGATGCGCCGACACCGACAAACATTTCGACAAAGTCTGAGCCACTAATTGAGAAGAACGGTACGTCGGCTTCCCCAGCAACAGCTTTGGCAAGCAGTGTTTTCCCTGTTCCAGGAGGGCCTACGAGGAGTGCTCCTTTAGGTATTTTTCCTCCTAGCTCTTTATATTTTTCAGGTTTACGAAGGAAATCTACGACTTCCATCACCTCTACTTTGGCCTCTTCGAGTCCAGCAACGTCTTTAAATGTAACTTTGATGTCATTGTCTTTGTCAAAAAGTCTAGCTTTCGCTTTCCCAACGCTAAAGACACCTCCGCCTCCGCTTCCGCCGTTACCACCCGAACCCATACGTTTGAATATGAATATTGTAAACGCCACTATTAGAATGAGTGGCAGGAAGTTGAGTAGCATACTTTGCCACGAGCCTTCGCCGTCAGCAAATTTCACTTCAACTTTTCGGGGATATTTCGATGTTTCCAGTTTTGCTTTAACCTCTTCGTCAAATTTAGCAGCGTCCGGAACTCCGAAGAAGAATTGCGCTCCTGTGTCGGGGATATTTGTCCATCGCGCATCTTTTTTATAGTTTTCGATACGGTCCGCTTTTATGTAGACTTCCGCCGTGGGTACATTTTTGCCAACAACGACAACTTTCTCAACGCTTCCGCTTAGCAGCATCGAATCGATAAAGTTTTTCTTGGTTATTTCGGCTGCAGAGTGGCTACCGTTAAAATATCCAAAAATCATAATTCCAGCGATAATTGCTAGCCAGATATATGTAAAATTGGGTTGTTTTTTAGGTTTATTTAGTGTGCTCGACATTTATATATGTTTGATAGTTCTTTGTAAGTTTATAGTGCTAGTAAAAATATTTACAGCAGTATTATCCGTTTTTTGTTGGGGGTATGTGTGTGGTTGTGGGGGTTATAGGGTGATAACATCAGCCTCAGACCAAAGTTCTTCTAGTCTGTAGAATCCTCTCATTTCGTCAAGGAATATGTGTACCATCACGTTTCCGTAGTCCATTGCAATCCACAGTCCGTTTTGTTGCCCCTGTACTCTAAGAGGTTTTTCTTTGAGTTTAATTTGCAATTCTTTTTCAACGCTGTCGGCAATCGCTCCAACGTGTACACTCGAGTTAGCGTGGCAAATCACGAAGTAATCGCAAATGGTTCCTTCGAGGTTGTGTATGTCAAGAGTAAGGATGTTTTCGGCTTTTTTGTCGTCCATAGCCTCCATAGCCGCTTGTACGATAGCATTTTTAATTTCAGTCATTATGTTTAATTTGTGTTAATTCTGTTAAGTAAACGTGTAGTGTCGCGTAAATATTACGTGAGCGTATAATTTTGCAAATATAATAAAAAATTGTGAAGAAACGGAGGAGGTGGTGTAATTGTTCGTAAACACTGTGATTCTAAAGCCTAATCGCCTCGAAAAAAAGAAATGCTAGATTACCCCCACTCCACAGGCTTTGACTCAAAAAATAAACCACCGACAGGCCGCTATTACCAAGCAACAAACCATTTGGGTGCTATCAGCCAGCGAGCCAAAGCCTCCCCGTGCGGAGGCTCGCTTTCTGGTGCGAGTGCCTCCACAGGCTTTGACTCACAAACAATTAGCAACCAAACAACGCCAATTGCAAATCCCCGATTTGCATCAGTCGAGAGCCGCCCCTACGGCTCAGACTGGTGGCAGCGCCACTTGAAGATTGCCTGTCGGGGGTCTCCACCTCGGCTCTCGAAGCCAAACAATTAATTACAACCAACAAAGCCGACAGGCAATTAAAAGGGGTCTTTGACCCCCAGCGGCGGATTCCCCCCGCCGCCGCTGAATTTTCGAGGAAAATTGCATCGTCAGCAATCCGCCGGTGGCAACGCCACACGAAATTCGCCTGTCGGCATACTTGGATAGGCGAACGAAGCCTGTGGAGGTACTCGCTACCAGTAAGCGAGCCTCCACTTCGGGAGGCTTCGGCTCGCAGGCTGATAGCTGCCGAAATATCCTACAAACTGGCATAGGCGAAGCTAAGAATATCGAAGGCCTTCCCCTGCCGGAGATGTTCTAATAGAACACCCCCAACAGGCCTTCGAATCCAAATTGAAACAAAAGAAACCCAACGAAAACAATTGGCATAGGCGAAGCCTACCAGTAGCGGTGCTAACAGCACACGAGCTCTTCCCCCAGCCGCACTGATAAATCAGCACGACAGGCCGCTATTACCAACCAACCAACCAACCAACAAAGCCGACAGGCAATTAAAAGGGGTCTTTGACCCCCCTGCGAGCCAAAGCCCCCCCCCCAACTTCGGCTCGCTGCAAATCATAGATTTGCAAAAGACAGTCCCAATAAACTGATATAGGCGAAGCATTGCCACTACTTTTTATTGATACACAAATATTATTTGCTATATTTGCAACTCAAACCCCCTAATTATCGCTTATAACTTTAAATTAACATACTAACACCCTTAAAACTTTATGAAAACCCTTAAATCGCTCGTTTTCGCACTATGCTTGAGCCTTGCGCTACCATCGCTTGCACAAACAATTAATGTTAACCCTACGCCGCACAAAGTCGAAATCGATGGCGAAAAAATGATTTCTACGAAACGCGGATTTAGATTGGTCGATACCAACGAAAAACTACTCGATGCCCTTACATTCGCTACGAACAATGCTAAGGCACTGAAACTAACAGTGCAATTCGGAGAAGATGTTACTGCACAACACAACGTGCCTCAACTCGATGGAGCTTATGTGCTTCAATCAACCGAAGAAGGTGTCGTAATCTCGGGTTACAACGAACGTGGAGCATTCTACGGTATCCAAACACTACTTCAATTGAACTCCGACAATAAAATTCCTACTATAACTATTACGGACTACCCAGACATAGCGTACCGTGGAGTTGTCGAAGGATTCTATGGCACGCCGTGGAGCCACGCAGTTAGAGTGTCGCTAATTGACTATTATGGCAAATATAAAATGAATTCGTACCTGTATGGACCCAAAGATGACCCGTATCACTCAAGCCTGTCTGCTCACAAGGACGAAGATTATAACGCAAATGCTGGATGGAGAGAGCCGTATCCTGAAAAAGAGGCGAAAAACATTAAAGAACTTGTCGAAGCATCAAATAAAAACCGTGTAGACTTTATCTGGGCAATTCACCCGGGGCAAGATATAAAATGGACCGAAGAAGATTACCAAAAACTATTGGCAAAATTTGAGTCTATGTATGGATTGGGCGTGCGCTCGTATGCTGTTTTCTTTGATGATATTTCGGGTATTGGTACTAGCGCTGTGAAACAAGCGGAACTACTTAATAGACTGCATAAAGAATTTGTAACAGTTAAAGGAGACGTAAAACCACTAATTATGTGCCCTACCGACTATACTAAACTTTGGGCAGACCCAAAACCTAATAGCTATCTCAATATACTGGGCGATACACTCGACCCATCTATTCACGTAATGTGGACAGGCGACTATATCTGCTGCGATATTACTGACGGAACACTCGATTGGGTAAACTCTCGTATCAAAAGACCGACATTTATATGGTGGAACTATCCCGTTACTGACTACGTGCGACACATAATTATGCAAGGGCCGGTCTATGGCAACTCACAACAAGCTGACAAAGACGATATGGCAGGCTTCGTCAGTAACCCAATGGAACACGCC
>CAMQUV010000134.1 GCA_947037995.1 uncultured Rikenellaceae bacterium | reverse complement strand
GATTTTTTCAAGAGCAGGTGCCATCAAAGTTTGTTGTTTAGTTTGGATTTCTTGTTGTGCAACTTTTTCAAAGTCTTGAACGTCTTGTTGTAGTCTTTGTAGCTCTTTTTCTTTTTGTTTTGCAATAGCATCGCTCATAGTAGCGAGTTTTTGTTGAAGTTCTTGCGCTTTAGTTTGGAATTCCGCAACCATAGTTTCGTGTTGTTGAACCAGTTCTTCTTGGTAAGCTTTCAGTTTAACATCAACCGAGTCTTTGACAACCATAAGTTGCATAATTTCTTGAGAGTTTACAATCGCAAATTTTTGGCCATATGCCGAAGTTGCGAACATTGCAGTTGCTATAATAGCGATTAGTTTTACAAATTTCATAGTCATTGTTTTTAGAGTTTTGATTATTATTTTAGTTAGTTTGATTATTATTTTAAACTTAAATAGTATATTTCTATACTATATAAGTCCTTATTTTTATTACATCTGCATTCCCATAGTAAAGTGGAATTGTGGTCCAGAAGGTTCACCCTGTGATGTTGGTGTAGCGTCGAATCCATACCCCCAGTCAATACCGATAAGTCCAAGTATTGGTAGGTATAGTTTAAGTCCAACCCCAAGCGATTTTTTCAGCAAGAACGGTTTGAACTCTCTCGCATTTACAAACGCATTACCAGCCTCGGCGAAAATATTGGCATATACCAGTGTTCCTCCTTCACGGACAATAGGGTATCTTAGTTCGACCGTATATTTGCTATACACGTTCGCATAGAGTCTGTCATAGGGTGTAAGCGAGCCATTTTCGTATCCACGTAGTCCAATAGTTTGAACTCCGTAAAGGCTGTAGCTATTAAGTCCGTCACCTCCCATTTGAAAGCCTTCGAATGGAGATTTTTTGTTGCTATTATATGAGCCCAGGTATCCAAATTGTGCTCTGGTCATCAGTACAAGTTTTCTGTCGTTCGACAGTGGTGTGAACCATTGGAAATCAAATCCCCATTTATGGTATTCTATCCATCTATATCTCTCTTGGTCAGTCATAGGTTGGCTATAATCTTTGCCATCAAACAGTGAGTATGGAGGTGTAATTGCTAAAGTAAGTGCAATTTTCGACCCTTGCGTAGGATATTGGTATGGGTCATCAATCGAGTTACGTTGGAATGCAAGGTTGATTGCAAATGTATTTGAGCGTCCATTTTCAATAATGAAGTAGTCCCAATCGACCATTTTATACGATTGTACGGTTGCTCCGAGTGAAAGTGTAAAGAACGGGTCAGGCCACGAAAGTCTTTTACTTACTGAAACCGAGCCTCCAACAGTACCGAAGTAGCTTTCAGCTCGTGAGTTCCACATATTATAACCGTCTCCAAACGAGCTTTCTCTCGAAGTGTAGAACGACACCGATAGGTTAGTAGGTTTTTTACCACCAAGCCAGGGTTCCATAAAGTTCGCCGAGAGCGCTCTATAGTACGTTCCATTACTCTGAATATTAAGTCCAATAGTTTGGTTATCTCCCGCAGGGTAAGGTCTCCAGGCGTCTTTGTCAAAGAATTTTCTAAGCGATACATTCGTAAACTTAACCCCAAGCGAGCCAATAAACATACCTCCACCCCATCCGGCTGAGAGTTCGAATTGGTCATTACGAACTTCCGTTAGAGCGTAGTTAATATCCACAACTTCGGTTTGCATATTAGGAATAACGTTAGGTTCGAGTGAGTTAGGGTCGAATTGTCCCATCGTGGCAAGTCTTTGGTAGGTTCTCATAAGTAGTGACTGCGAGTATAGGTCTCCCGGCACTGTTTCGAGTTCTCTTCTAATTACGGGGTCATTAGTTCTGGTATTTCCTTCGAACGTAACATCTCCGATTCTAAATTGTTTACCTTCAATCATTCTGATTTCGACATCAACCGAGTCACCAATCGCCGTTTCGAACGGTTTAATCATAAACGCCAGGTATCCATCATCTTTATATAGTCCGTCGATTGACGTTTGTCCGGGTTTAGATTTGCCGAATTCGCTCCCTAGGTTCGCTGCCATCGTTTCGCTATCATAGGCGTCGCCTTTTTCGATTCCGAGGACATATTTCGCAAGGTATTCGGTAGGGTATTTCGAGTTCCCCATCCAGGTAATATTTCTATAGTAATATTTTTTGCCTTCATCGACTTTAATATATACACCAATTCTTTTTTCATTGATACTATATATAGAGTCTTCAATAATTTTGGCATCTCTATATCCTTGACTTTTCATATAGTCGACAATCAGTTGTTTGTCTTGCGGAAATTCTTTGTCTTTAAATTTGGTATCGGCAAATATATTAATAGATATAGCTTTAGTATTTTTCATCGCTCTCCCGACTTTTTTGGGATTGAGCGCTTTCGTGCCTTGCACGTTAATTTCTTTAATTCTTTGTTTTTTGCCAGGATTAATAATAAAGTTAACATTAACTGTCCCTCTAATGAGTGAATCGGGTTGAATTTCGTAGTCAATCGTAGCGTTTCTGTTCGCTTTTTCGTCCATATACTCTTTGATAAGTCTAATCGAGTTATCCATCAAGTAGTCCGACAGTTCGGAGCCTCTACGTAGGTTTAGTTTTTCAATAAGTTCTTCTTGCGGTGTTTTTTTGATACCAATAAACCCCCAGTTCGCCACACGTGCTCTTTCTTTGAGAATAAACGTAACATCAACTTTGTCGCCAACGAAGTCAGTTTTGACTTTAACGTCAGCAAAATATCTTTGGTCCCATAATTTACGAGCAGCTTGGTTCAGGTTTTGCCCAGGAATAAGAATTGTGTCCCCAACGACGAGTCCTGAAGTATTAAGGAGTATTTGTTCGTTAATAAACTTTAGTCCGACAGCTTTAAGGCTATTAAGCACGTATTGTTTCGGTTCAAGTTTATGGTCCAGTCTTTTAAGGCTGTCGACATTCACCATATTTTCAATATTGCTAGAGTCATTTTTGGGTGATTCCGTGTCTATTGTATTTTCTTGGGCGTAACTTACGTGAGTGCAGGCTAGTAAAGCCAGGATAGTTATAACAATTGATTTTCTGATGTAGTTCATATATGGTAGTATTCGCACAGGTTGTTTATTTATGTTTCGTTCTAAAGTGGTGGGGTTTCGTCTATTTATTGACTTATGTGTGTGTCTTGTTTTCGTGTATTTTACAGTTTGCCGTATCGTCTTTTTCTATTAGCGTATTCTTTGACAGCTTCTGTCATTTGTGTTTCGTCAAAGTCAGGCCAGAGTACATCTGTGAAGTACATTTCGGCATAGCTGAGTTGCCACAGCAGGAAGTTCGACAGTCTGATTTCGCCGCTTGTTCTGATAAGCAGGTCTGGGTCGGGGTATTTGTTTGTATATAGTTTTTGTTGAAACAGATTTGCGTCTATGTTTTCGGGTTGAATTGCGTTTAGTTTGACCATTTTGGCAATTTCTTTGGTCGCATTAACGATTTCCTCTCTCGCTCCGTAGTTTAGGGCGATAATGAGTGTCATTTTATGAACATCTGGCGTGATTTCTTTAGCCTTTTGGATGCTGTATTGCACATCTTGCGGCATCTCTTGGATGTTTCCGATGAAGTCAATTTTAATTCCTTCCTGTTTGAGCATATCTAGTTCGGCTAGGATAGTAGAGGAGAGTAGTGTCATCAGTCCTGCAACTTCGTCTTCGGGTCTCGCCCAATTTTCGGTCGAGAAAGTGTATAGCGTAAGAAACTCAACCCCCAGCTTAGAAGCTGTTTTAATAGCCGTACGCACCGAATCGACCCCGTGGTTGTGTCCATAGAGCCTCTCTTGCTGCTGCTGCTTAGCCCAACGTCCGTTGCCGTCCATAATGATTGCTATATGGCGTGGTATGTTATTCAGATTGCTCAATAGGGTTGTAGTGTCGGATTAATTATTACGTACTAAAGGATTCGCGTGGTAATGCTTTATATAAAGGTTTTTAAAACGCAAATGTACGAAAATAAATGTTAGTAATCAATAAAAAGTGTGCTAAATGTGCGCTTTAATTAATGCTACTGGCCAATTGAAAGTCGTTTTGGACAGATTATTACGCCGCAGAACTCCCGAGTACACGTAATTTTACACTGTAATAAGTTGTAATTTCGTAGAGGAATTTGGCGAGTCCTATTTTTGATGACGTTGCGGGATTAAAATATTTAGGGGTGCTCGTTCTTAGGGCTTTCTATACTAAAAAGAGCCCGTCTAAATGTAAATATTAATTTAGTTGGGCTCCTTGCTAATTTATTGGTAGTGAGTTATTTATCTTCTAGGAGATATTCCTTTTTTAGTTTGGCGATAGTATCTTTGACACTGACGATTTTGTCGGCCAAAAACGCTTTGCTCCCTGCAAAAACAA
>CAMQUV010000133.1 GCA_947037995.1 uncultured Rikenellaceae bacterium | reverse complement strand
CGAGCCTCCACTTCGGGAGGCTTCGGCTCGCAGGCTGATAGCTGCCGAAATATCCAACCAACTTACAAAAAACAAAACAACTGGCAATTAACAATCAGCATCAGCAATCCGCCGTGGTCAAACGATAAAACAAAAGGAGCAAGCCCAACCGACTCAACAACAAATAGTATAGACGGAGCAAAGAATATCGAAGGCCTTCACAAGAACTCGTGTGCTGTTAGCGCAAGGAGATATCTGGGCGCGGTTTTTTTGGTCGTTATAATTGAACTTGGTGAGGCGCTGGAGTAATTTTAAAAGGGGGTCGGAAATTTTAAACCATCATTTTTACGATTTCGTTTTTGCTAGTCATTTTTTTTTGTATCTTTGTTGAGACTTGCGACAACACTTATTTTCGCACTATAATATTACAATTCTTTAGAAGACTATGGCACTACCAAATCAAGTAAACATACTATTGCTCGGCAGCGGCGGACGAGAGTGCGCTTTTGCTTGGAAAATTGCACAAAGCCCAAGACTGGCTAAACTTTTTATCGCACCTGGCAACGGCGGAACAGACGCCTACGGAACTAACGTAGACCTGTCGCCTGTGGACTTTCCGCTGATAGGACAGTTTGTGCAATCTAACAATATTAACCTTATTGTTGTGGGGCCAGAAGACCCTCTGGTGAAAGGAATTAGAGACTATTTCCTTGCCTCACCACTACTCAGACACATTTCAATCGTTGGGCCATCGAAAGCGGCAGCAGCACTGGAAGGAAGTAAAGACTTTGCCAAAAAGTTTATGGCTAAACACAATATACCAACTGCAAAATACCTTACTGTTGACAAAAAGAATCTTCAGGAGGGTTGCAAATTCCTTGACTCACTGAAACCTCCTTACGTACTGAAAGCCGATGGGCTGGCTGCGGGTAAAGGGGTGCTTATCATTGAAAGTGTGGACGAAGCCAAAAAAGAACTCAATGAGATGATTCTTGACGCTAAATTCGGTGAAGCGTCGAGCAGCGTTGTGATAGAGGAGTTTCTCAGTGGAATAGAATTGTCGGTTTTCGTTGCTACGGATGGCGAAAGCTATAAAATACTGCCATCAGCAAAAGACTATAAACGTATAGGGGAGAATGATAAAGGTCTAAACACGGGGGGTATGGGAGCGATTTCGCCTGTGCCGTTTGCCGATAAAGTGTTTATGGATAAGGTGATTGAGAGAATCGTTGAACCAACTATAAAAGGGATAAAAGAGGATGGGCTGGACTACAAAGGATTTGTTTTTATCGGGTTATTCTCGTGCAATGGCGAACCGTTTGTGGTTGAGTATAACGTCAGAATGGGAGACCCTGAAACAGAGGCGGTTATGATGTTGCTCGAAAGTGATATTATAGACCTATTTGAGGGGATTGCAAACTCTACGCTGCGTGAAAAGGATATTAAAATTTCTTCGAAAACAGCCTCTACGATTGTACTTACGGCAAAAGGATATCCTAATGACTACCCTAAAGGGGACGTTATTACGCTGCCACAAATGAAAGATGATAACGATACGTTTGTGTTTCATAGCGGAACGAAAATAAAGGGCAAACAGCTGCTTACGAACGGTGGTCGCGTTATTGCGATTACGGCGCTGGGGAGCGATATACAAAACGCGCTCGATAAGGCTTACAAAATGGCCGAAAATATTCAGTTCGACGGGAAATACTATAGAAAAGATATAGGTCAAGACCTCCTGAAACTGAACAAATAAACAGCTAATTAGACAAAACTTATTTATATAATAATTTAAAAAAAAGAAAGAAAAATGAAATCAATCGACACTTACAAATTTGAAGGCAAAAAAGCCATCATCCGCGTTGACTTCAACGTGCCACTAGATGAAAACTTCGTTGTTACTGACGCTACTCGTATCAAAATGGCAATCCCTACTATCAAAAAAGTACTAGCAGAAGGTGGCTCAGCCATACTTATGTCGCACCTCGGTAGACCAAAAGGAGTTACTGCAAAATTCTCTTTGAAACATATTATCTATAAAATAGAAGAACTTCTCGGTGCGAAAATAAAATTTGCTGACGACTGCCAAACCGCCGACAAACAAGCACAAGAGCTGAAACCAGGTGAAGTCCTACTGCTCGAAAACCTAAGATTCTATGCCGAAGAAGAGGGGAAACCTAGACTCGCCGAAGATGCTACGGAAACTGAAAAAGCGGCAGCGAAAGTTGCTGTTAAAACTAACCAAAAAGAGTTCGTCAAAAAACTTGCTTCGTATGCTGATTGCTATATTAATGATGCTTTTGGTACGGCACACAGAGCACACGCCTCGACGGCGCTGATTGCTGACTATTTCCCTGCTGACAAAATGTTTGGATATATTATGCTCAACGAAATCAAAGCGGTGGATAATGTTATGAGAAATAGCGAAAAACCTTTTACTGCTATCGTGGGGGGCTCGAAAGTTTCGACCAAAATTACTATTATTGAGAACCTACTTGATAAAGTTGACAACCTGATACTTGGGGGCGGAATGACATTTACTTTTATCGCAGCTGAAGGTGGCAAAATTGGCTCATCGATTTGCGAAACAGAAATGTTTGACGTGGCTAAAACTATTGTTAAAAAAGCTAAAGAAAAAGGTGTTAAAATATTCCTCGCGGAAGATTCAGTCGTTGCTGATAAATTTGCACCAGATGCTAATACAAAAATTGTTGACTCTGATAAAATTGAAGACGGATGGCAAGGACTTGATATAGGACCTAAAGCTATTGCGCAATTCGCTGATGTTATTGCTAACTCTAAAACAGTTCTGTGGAACGGACCTGCGGGTGTCTTTGAAATGGAAGCTTTTAGTGCGGGCTCGAAAGCGATTGCTAAGGCGATTGCCGATGCTACTACTAATAACGGCGCGTTCTCACTTATCGGTGGAGGTGACTCGGTTGCTTGTATCAACCAATTTGGATATGCTGACAAAGTTTGCTATATCTCAACTGGAGGTGGAGCGATGCTAGAATGCCTAGAAGGTAAAGTACTTCCGGGTATCGCTGCTATTCAAAAATAATATACATAGGAAAAACACTACCCTGCTCAATTAATCTTTGGCAGGGTAGTTGCCTTTTTCGGTGTATGCAAAAAAAATATATCAATAAATAATAGACTCAAAACTATGAAAATTATATCGCCCTCACTACTTAGTGCCGATTTCCTAAACCTCGGTCGAGACTGCCAAATGCTCAACGAAAGCGAAGCACAATGGTTTCACCTCGATATTATGGATGGTGTGTTCGTACCTAATATATCATACGGAATGCCGCTTATAAAAGCTATGAGAAGCGCTACCGAAAAAGTGATTGACGTGCACCTTATGATAGAGAAACCAGAAAGATATATTGATGATTTTAAGAAACTTGGCGTTGATTTTCTTACTGTGCACGCCGAAGCTACGGTGCACCTGCATAGAACACTGCAAGCTATCAAAGCTGCGGGTATGAAAGCAGGAGTTGCGCTATGCCCGGCTACGCCGCTCGCAATGGTCGAAGAGGTATTGACCGATGTGGATATGGTGCTGCTTATGTCAGTCAACCCAGGATTTGGTGGGCAGAAATTTATTGAAAGTACGCTTCCGAAAATTAAAAAACTTCGAACTATGATTCTCAATGCAGGAAGTCAGGCTATTATTCAAGTAGATGGAGGGGTTACACTCGACAATTGCAAAGAATTGTTTGATGCTGGCGCGGAATGTCTTGTCGCTGGGAGCGCTGTGTTTGGTAGCGATGACCCGAAAAGTACTATCACTAAAATGCTACAGTAAAAGCTCGTACAAAATACACCTACACATATCAACCCACCATATTGTTTTGCGTAAAAACAATATGGTGGGTTGGTTGTATAATAGCGAAAGATACATTTTAATTGGCTGTCGCCATTCCAAAATTATTGGTATAGGCTCGGCGCCATAGGCGAAGCCTATCAGTAGCGGCCTCCCCCAGCCGCACTGATAAATCATCACGACAGGCCGCTTCTATCAAGCAACAAACCATTTGGGTGCTTTCAGCCAGCGAGCCAAAGGTGCCAACGGCACTCGAGTTTTTCCCGTTGCGGAGGCTAGCAATACTAGATTGCTCAACCCTCCACAGGCTTTGACTCTCTAGCCGTTGAAATTTGTAATGGCATAGGCGAAGCTAAGAATATCGAAGGCCTCCCCCAGCCGGAGATGTTCTAATAGAACACCACCGACAGGCCTTCGAAATCCAACCAATTGCAGCCTTTCAGCCAGCGAGCCAAAGGTGCCAACGGCACTCGAGTTTTTCCCGTTGCGGAGGCTCGGTGGCAACGCCACTTGAAGATTGTTTGTCGGGGTGTCAGAGACACCTTTTAATTGGCTGTCGCCATTCCAAAATTATTGG
>CAMQUV010000132.1 GCA_947037995.1 uncultured Rikenellaceae bacterium | reverse complement strand
GGTGACTGGAGTTCAGACGTGTGCTCTTCCGATCTCTTGCGTTTGGTGAGAAGATTTATCCATTCCTTCGAGGCTTCCAAAATCGGTTGCATTACGGAATGGGTCGAGATAAATTTCACGAAACCCTGTCCAAGTCTGCCCTTCGTCGGACGAGATAGCAGCGTGCAGAGCGTTACGGTTTGTAAAGACATCTTCCCATACACCATTAGCGGTCTCTTTTTCGGGAAGAGGCGTAGTATTATTCCACAGTAGCAGTATTCGACCATCTTTCAGTCGGTGCAACGTAGGCATAGTAATGGTGGCATAGAATTTCGAGGGCACTGGTTTTGTCCAAGTCTCTCCAAAATCTTCCGAAAAGCTCTCATAATGATAGTCTTGCCCTGTACGCAGGAGCATCCATAGTTTACCATTTTTGAGTTCGACCATAGTAGGTTCAACAGCACCGTGGTTCCATCTAATTCCTTTATGAAATCCCCCTGCTTTATGGTATGGCGCTTGCAGCGCGTGCGAGCGTTTCCAGGTACGTCCATTATCGTCCGAGTAGAACGCAAAGGAGCCTTTATCTTTTTCAGCAGCAAAATTATCGCCCAAGTGGGTAAGCACCACAATCCTTTTGTTATCGTTAACAAAAACAGGTGGTTTGACCATAATATATTTTCCTTCGGGGAATCCCGTAGGGAACGTTTCAACAGATTGATTTTCCTGCCCGTGATTTTTGACAACAATAGCAGCAAAGCCTTTTCCAGGAACATCGTCTAGGCGGATATACTCTCCCGTATTAGGATTTTGCACATCAGCGAACAGCTTTCCTTTTTCAATTTTGACAGTATCCCAGTTAAGTCCATTATCACTACTTGCGATATAGAATTCGGCCGACGGTCTATGGTCGTAGTGTCTAATTTCGCCACTAGGCAGTTGAGCCAGCCCAACAAAGGCATCGAAAGGCGGTGCCGCCACCACCGTAGGTTCAAAGATATGGTCTAGGTGCTTCGGTTGCTCCACACCACAAGAGGCTAGAGCTGCCATCAAAAATGAAAAAATAATAGTGTTACGCATAATATCGGTAGTTAATATATCTTATAGTAGAATGTAAATTTATTTTAAAGAGTCCGCCACAGCTTTGGCAAGCGCATCGAGCTCTTGTAGTTTCTCGTTCGATGGTTTTCCTGCCATATCAACAGAACCAACCATATTCCATCCACTACTTTCGGCAAACGTGAGTAGGTTGCGCACCCCTCCACCATTCCAGCTATATGAGCCAAAAATGCCAAGATTACGGCATTTCAGCCCTAGGTGTTGCATTTCACGGGTAAGATTCTCCATCATTGGGAACATACCAGTATTATAAGCACACGAGCCAAGCACGACTGCTTTATATTTCCATATATCCGATATTAGGTACGAGATATGTGTTTTACTAACATCGTGAGTAATTATATTTCTCACTCCGTTTTGCGCCAATTGTCGGGCAATATAGTCCGCCATATACGCCGTAGTGCCATACATAGATGCGTAAGCAACTACCACACCATCTTCGCCTTCCATACGGCTCCATTTGTCATACATTTCGAGCACTTTCGCCGGATTTTTGCGCCATATTGGTCCGTGGAGTGGACATATAGCTTTAACCTCAACGCCAGCAAGTTTAGCGAATGCTTTTTGCACCATATTGCTATATTTACCAACTATATTAGAATAGTATCTACGCATTTCATCTTCATACTTAGCAACCGTATCCATCTCATCATCGAAATAGCATCCATCAAGAGTTCCGAAAGTACCAAAGGCATCAGCAGAAAACAGTGTAGCCGAGTTGATATCATAGGTCATCATAGTTTCGGGCCAGTGCACCCAGGGAGTCAACACAAATTTAAGTGTTTTCTCGCCCAAGCATAGTGTGTCTCCATCTTTTATCACAATTTTATTTTCAATTACGCCATAATAGGCCTCGAAAATCTTAAATGTTTTATCGTTACCCACCACAGTAATGTCGGGATACCTAGCCAGCACATTTTGAATCTCTCCCGAGTGGTCTGGTTCCATATGGTTAATTATAAGATAGTCTAGTTTTTTGCCATTAAGCGCCGTTTCCATTTGGGCTTCAAACATAGCCGACGAGCCAAACTCCACAGTATCTAGGAGCGCTGTTTTCTCATCATTGATAAGGTAGCAGTTATAGCTTACACCATTAGGTATTGGCCACATATTTTCGAATAGCTGTTTGCGCCTATCGTTAACCGTAATAAGGTGTATGTTTTTTGAGACTTCTGTTGTCATTGTATTATTTATGTTTTTTTTATATAATATTATTATCGTATTTATGCTTAGCAAGCTCTTGCACTTGTCTGGTAGCTACTTTTGGGTTTGCCACCACATTACATCCATTAACACATCCTCCTTCGCAGGCCATTACCTCAACCATATTACCTGGGCAGGCTTTAGCAAACTTTCTCAGTTCTTTGATAGTATCTTTATTAATCCCATCAATAACAACAGGTATAATTTCGGCTTTATCTCCCACAGCCACAGCAACAGCGTTCATAACACCAGACGAGGCAGCATATCCTCTTGATATCGGGTCGATAGTTTTATCTACCGCATATTCGCTTTGTTCGGATGCATTAACGTTATATGCGATAAGCATTGTCCCAAGCTCTTCAAAGCTCAGCGTATAGTCTACATAAGGGTCCGAGTATGCTTCAAACCTTTTAGCTAGACAGGGCGCCACGAATACAATTGTAGCATCGGGGTTTTGTTGTCTCACGATTTCGGCAGTATAGTACATCGGGCTTCTGGTATGCGACACATACGGTTTCACCTCGGGGAGATGTCTAGCTGCGAGCATATAGTATGATGGGCAGCAGGATGTAGTCATAAACTTTTCGCCAGCTTCCATTTTCGTTATAAACTCTTCGGCTTCATTTTTGGTAGTAACATCCGCCCCTTTAGCTACTTCAACAACCTCATCAAATCCGAGTTTTTTGATAGCCCCAAGGATATTATGCAGGGGTGTTTTAAACTGCCCAGCAATAGCGGGTGCGACGATAGCAATAGTTTTCTTAGGAGAATTAATTGATTTAAAGATATCAATAATATGCGAGCGTTCAATCACAGCACCAAACGGGCAAGCCGAGATACATCTTCCGCAGTATATACATTTCTCTGGGTCGATATGTTCTTTACCGTCTTCATTTTTGGATATTGCTCCAACGGGGCAGGCTTCTTCGCAGGGAATAGGCACATATATAATGGCGTGAAAAGGGCAATTTTTCTGGCATAGCCCACAATTGACACATTTTTGGTGGTCGATATGTGCTTGTCCGTTATAGAATGATATAGCGTCTTTATTACAAGAGCCGGCACAGGGTCTAGCCACACATCCACGGCACATATTAGTCACTACGTAGTTAACTTTCACGCAGGCCGAGCAGGCAGCATCCATCACACTTAGGGGTTCTTTTTCAATTTTCTTTCTATCGAGTGCTCTGTCATAGTATTCTGAGAGCGACGTCATTTCGTCTTTCTCGTCATCCGTACCAAATCCCATCACTCCCATCGCTCTATATTTAATCATAGCCCTATCTTTATAGACACAGCATCTAAGTGGGTCCATATCTCGGGGCCTCATAATATAGGGGATTCGGTCAATATTTTCTTTGAGGGTTCCCTCTTTGAGATGCTTTATCATTCTCGTGAGTAGCTCACGTCGCAGCATCATAGTATTAGTTGTAACAGCCATAGTGTGAAATCTTCTTGAGTATTTACTTTGCTTGTTCTTTAATTTCGTAGATTATTTTGGCGATGGTGGCACTTTCAATTACTTTTTCACCAACCAGCACGTACGGCGCGTTACCGCTGCCAGTTTGGTTGCAATAATCAAGGCAAGTAGCCCCTTTAATCTCGACTCTCTCTTGTAGCTCAGTAGGAATATGCTCACCAAGCAGTTGCAACTCAGAGCCTCCCATCACATAGCATAAGGTTCCGGTACATATTTTAACAACGATTTTTTGCATTTATTTTTTTCTTAGGGTGTATTTATTCTATATTAATTTGATGTATATAGGTTACAAATATAACGAGATATATTTACATATACATATAAATTGGGATTAAAATTGTATTTTTTATTTCTCCCGATTGAGCAGGCTCGTCGCATAATCCATCAACCCCTCGAGTTTTCGACTGTCTAATTCCGTAGTTTGCAGTGAATTGATTGAGCGCTCAAAAAAGTTCTGCACAGCCTTATCCGCCAGCTCTTTAATATTCAGGGCGTCATAAATGGCTCTAACTTCGTCAAAGTCACGAGACTCTTTCAATACTTTACGTTGCGCATTGTCGGCTTTATTATAGGCATTAATAAAGAGGAATGTTTTTTTACCTACGGCAATATCAC
>CAMQUV010000131.1 GCA_947037995.1 uncultured Rikenellaceae bacterium | reverse complement strand
ATTATTTGTGCTGCATCATCAATATCACCCATTGCATACAGGCAATTTCGGTTCACTAAATCAGGGAAAGCCCCAATATTTGGCGCAACAAAAGCGCGTCCATTAGCGCTGCTTTCGAGGGCAACCATCGAAAATCCTTCATAACAGATACTCGTCGACACTATCAGTGCGCTATTTTCATAGAATCCTTGCAATTGTTTTTGGTCGAGAAACCCCACAAGTTCTACATTCTCGGGTAGTTTTAGAGTTATATTCTCGGGGATATCTCCAGCTATTTTAAATTTCACTAGCGGTAGTTTCTCAGCAATTTTACAAAAAACATCCGCCCCTTTCTCTCTACTCATTCGCCCAACAAATCCTACAAAACCATCTTCACGGCTCGGGATAACGTTCAATTCTTTCGGTGTAAAAATAAAATTCGGTACAATTTCTATTTTCTCCTTGGGCACTTTTACTTGCATAAGTTTAGCCGCCTGAAATTGGGACAGAACGAGGAACGAGTCAACGTTGTTTACAAAATATTTCATCTTGCGCGCCCAAAAATTCCGCAGTGCGTAGGCGATACTTCCGGCAGCTGAGCCTTCGCATTTATTGGTTATGCAGTGTAGTTCGCGCAGTCCGGAGGTGCATTTCTCACATATTTTGCCCTTGGCGAGGAACAGCCCCGTTGGGCACGCGAGCCTATAATTGTGGACAGTCATAAGTATCCGTGTGCCATTTTTCCGCAGAATCGGCAATATTGATGGCGAGATAACAGGATAAAGGTTATGAATTATCGCTACATCGGGCTTGAATTCGCGCACTAAATCGCTCACCTCGCGCCTAGACCGAGGGCTAAACAGCGCCGTAAAAAGAGATTGCACCCTCCCAAGCCTCCAAGTTTTGACCTCTTGATGCCTGCGTATGTAGGTGTGAACAGTATGTCCGGCGCCGCTTAACAGCTTTATTTGCGCCTCGACAACACGCTCCTCGCCACCGGGAGTGCTATACTCATTATGTATTATTAAATATTTCATAGTTCTAATTCACAAATATAGAAATTATTTTGGCTATATTTGCACAATCTATTATGAAAATTTGTGCTATACTTAATATCTATCCTCATTATCGCCAGACCATCTACGAATTGATGGACGACGAGATGAACGTGTCATTCCTATTTGGGCGGAGCACTGCGGATGGTATTTCTCTGGCCGATGCCAAACAATTAAAAGGGTTTAAGGGTTATCTCAACAACGTGTTCCGCGGAACAAAACTCATTTGGCAACGTAAAGCTGTCAGGCTGGCATTCAAAAATAAATATGACGCTTATATCCTTACAGGTAACACCGGAATACTCAGCAACTGGGTTATTTTACTTATTGCCAAAGCCCTCGGGCGAAAAGTGTTTCTCTGGACACACTCACTGTATGGTAACGAAAATAGAAGCACAAAACGCAAAAATCTGCTTTACCTCAAACTAGCCAGCGGAATACTCTGCTATAACGAACGGGGCGCCCAATTAGCTGTCCAAAACGGCGTGCAACAAAGCAAAGTTCACACAATATACAACTCACTCAACTACCAAAAAGAAATCCTAGCACTCCAAAAAGCTGGCGACAATATGTTTGCTCGCAACTATTTTGGCAACGACCTTCCCTACGTAGTATTCCTCGGACGATTGACCGAAATCAAAAAAATAGATATGCTGATTAATGCAGCCAACCTTACTAATGCCAATTTTAATGTCATAATAGTGGGCGATGGTGACGAGAAAACAAAACTCGAAGAGCTCACCAATAAGCTGAACCTTATCGACCGAGTGTGGTTCTATGGCGAATGCTATGACCAAAATATGCTTGCCACAATCGTTAAAAACTCGGCCGCGGTTGTTAGCCCCGGAAACGCAGGACTCAACGCAATTCACGCGCTAACGTTCCAAACGCCACTCATTACACACAATAATATGACCGAGCAAATGCCTGAAACTGAGGCTGTCGTGCAACTACAACAAATAACCAACTGCACATTACTATATCAAGAAAATTCGACCAAAGCACTCGCCGATACTATCGAAAACGTTATTAATACCCCAAAAGCAACATTCGAAAAAGCCGCTACCGAAATTGTACTGACAAAATGGAATGCCACAAGCCAAATTAATATAATGAAAAATATATTTGGTATGTAATTTGTGTTAATATAGACATTAATTAATACATATAATGATGAAAAATACTGATAATCAAAACGTTAAAGAACAAAAAACTAAAATAAAAAAAGAGAAAGCAAATTCGCAAACTGACAATTCGACAGAGGAGAATACCCCCCTGTCTGACAATTTGTCAGATACTGAAGTGCCTACACCTGAACTAGAGCCCGAAATTGAGAGCCTAGAAATATGGAAAGATAAATATGCTCGCTTGTCGGCTGATTTCGACAATTTTCGCAAGCGCACGGTTAAAGAGAAGATGAATCTCATAGAAATGGGTGGCGAAAGAGTCCTCAAATCGATTATTTCGATTACTGATGATTTCGAAAGAGCTCTGAAGATAATGGGCGATGGTGCCGAAAAAGACGGGATGGAACTTATCCACAAAAAATTCACCGACGCGCTCGCTGTCGAAGGAGTCACCCCGATTGACGCACTCAACAAACCCCTAGATACAGACTTTCACGACGCCGTTGCAAAATTCCCAGCGCAATCTCCCGAACAGGTCGGATGCGTTATTGATGTGCTGCAAACAGGCTATATGCTGAAAGATAAAGTGCTCAGATTTACAAAAGTAGTTGTTGGAGAATAAAGAATTATAAAACATAAATATGTCAAAAAGAGATTATTACGAAGTCCTCGGCGTGGACAAAAACGCAGGTGCAGATGAGATTAAAAAAGCCTACCGCAAGGCGGCTATAAAGTTTCACCCCGACAAAAACCCAGGCGATAAATCCTCTGAAGATAAATTCAAAGAGGCTGCCGAAGCATACGATGTACTGTCGAATGATGACAAAAAAGTACGTTATGACAGATACGGACACGCCGGAATGGGCGGAGCATCGAGCAGCGGATATGGTGGCGGTGGCTACGGCGGTGGAATGGGTGGATTCTCTATGGATGATATCTTCGAACGCTTTGGCGACGTCTTTGGCGGAGGTGGTGGCTTCGGCAGCTTCTTCGGCGGAGGTGGTGGCGGTGGTGGACGCACAGCTCGCAGACGTGGAACAGACCTGCGAATCAAAGTCAAACTGACACTCGAAGAAGTAGTTAACGGAGTTACCAAAAAACTCAAAATCAATAAACTAACAACCTGCGAAAAGTGCGACGGAAGCGGAGCGAAAGACCCTTCGTCGGTCTCGACCTGCTCAACCTGCCAAGGCTCAGGGTCTGTGACCAAAGTAGTTAATACAATGCTCGGAGCTATGCAAACGCAAAGCGTATGCCCCAACTGCCAAGGCGAAGGTAAAGTTACTACGGCGCCCTGTGACGCCTGTCGAGGTGCCGGAACAGTCAAAAAAGAAGAAGTTGTCGAAGTGCGCATACCTGCGGGTGTCGCTGTCGGAATGCAACTGTCTGTCTCGGGCAAAGGTAATGCTACCAAAAATGGAGGCGTTAACGGCGATTTACTCGTGCTTATTGAAGAAATTCCTCACAAAGAACTTACACGAATTGATAACGACCTTGTCTATAACCTATCGGTCAATGTTGCTGATGCAATCCTAGGAGGAACTGTCGAAATTCCTACCGTTGACTCGCGTGCGAAAATCAAAATCGAAGCAGGGACAGAAGCTGGGAGAATACTCAGACTTAGAGGCAAAGGAGTTCCTGATGTTAACGGATACGGCGTAGGCGACCTACTGGTTATTGTTGATGTCTATGTGCCTAAGAATATCAATAAAACCGAAAAAGAGATTATTGAAAAGCTACGCAATGCGGAGAATTTCCAACCTAAGAAAAATAAAATCAATATATTCGAACGTATGAGAGGCTATTTTAGCTAACATATTCCTAAGACGAACCCAAACATAATAACTAGCCCTGCAAGAAGTAATAACTTGTGGGGCTAGTTTTATAGAGGTCCTATCAAACTACGATTGGAAAGCTACATTCTCTACCGAAGGTTCACCAGCCTGGATTAATATCTACCATAGTACTATTACACGTATTGCAGATAAGGAAACACTCCTAAGTGGTAATAAAACCATAACGGTGGAACATACAGACAACCTTACCCCGGGTAGTAGAACAGTAGACCTTACTTTTAAAACCGCCTACACAGGAGCGAACACCCTCAAATCATATATACTCAAACTAACACAACCACACTTTGTTCCTATTATCACTCTAGCAAACAATAATACAGTAACATTCGATGGAGAAGTACAAACACCAGGTACCAAACAACTACCAGCTATAACTAAGTATAATGCTAATACTGTAGTAGAGATAGAA
>CAMQUV010000130.1 GCA_947037995.1 uncultured Rikenellaceae bacterium | reverse complement strand
TCGGTGCTATTCCCCGGCGCGATTACACCTGTAACGGTAGGACGCAAAAAATCAATTAAACTTATACGAGATATCGAAAAACGAGGCGGAATCCTCGGAACGATTCTGCAAAAAGACTCGGCTGTCGAAAGTCCGCAACCTGAAGACCTTTATACTATCGGTACGGCGGCGAAAATCATTAAAGTTCTCGAAATGCCAGGGGGCAACCTGACGGTGATTCTGCACGGAATGGAGAAATTCGAAGTCCAAGAATACGTTAGCTCGCAACCATATTTCAGAGCTACCGTGACCCCTCTCAAAGACATTATGCCGGCGATTGATTCGGCAGAGATGAACGCCCTTATCGAAACGGTTAAAGACCTAGCACTCAAAATAATAGAACAAAGCGCAGTAATGCCACAAGAGGCAGCATTTGCAATCAAAAACATAGACTCACGAAGAGGACTCATCAACTTCGTCTGCTCTAATATCGACCTCGACGACGCCGATAGACAGGCACTGCTCGAGGCTCCAGGACTGGTAGAAAGAGCTAATGCACTGATTGAAATCCTTATCAAAGAGACCCAATTGCTCGAACTGAAGAACGAAATCCAAGCGAAAGTCCGCGAAGAGATTGACCAACAACAACGAGAGTATTACCTCCACCAACAACTGCGAACTATTCAAGAAGAGCTCGGTGGGGATGATGTTGAGAAAGAGGAAAATACGATGAAAGCACGCGCCAAAAAGAAAAAATGGAGCAAAGAGGTTGCAGCAATCTTTAACAAAGAGATGCTCAAACTAGAAAGACTAAACCCCTCTATGTCAGAGTATTCTGTGCAAATCAACTATCTCGAAACTATGCTCGACCTACCGTGGGACCATAAAACAAAAGATAACCTAGACCTCAAACGTGCTAAGAAAAAACTCGACGCCGACCATTATGGGCTCGACGATGTAAAAGAAAGAATATTGGAACACCTCGCGGTGTTGAAACTCAAAGGCGACCTCAAAAGCCCGATTATATGCCTCTATGGCGCGCCGGGAGTGGGGAAAACCTCACTTGGGAAATCTGTGGCGGCATCGCTCGGACGCTCGTTTGGACGAATATCGCTCGGAGGAATGCACGACGAAAGTGAAATCAGAGGACATAGAAGAACCTATATCGGAGCTATGCCGGGACGTATTATGCAGACTATCAAAAGGGCGGGAACGTCTAACCCAGTTATTATTCTGGACGAAATTGATAAAGTCGGTGGACAATCAAACCACGGCGACCCTTCGTCGGCGCTGCTCGAAGTGCTTGACCCAGAACAAAATGGAACGTTCCACGACAACTATCTCGATGTGGAATACAACCTCTCTAACGTCCTTTTTATTGCTACGGCTAATAATATTGGAGCCATCTCAACACCCCTACGCGATAGGATGGAGATGATTAACGTGAGCGGTTATCTGATGGAGGAGAAAGTGGAAATTGCCGCTCGACACCTGCTCAAAAAACAGACGCTGGCACACGGTGTTAAAACAACTCAACTGAAAATTGGTAAAAATCAACTTACCAAAATTGTATCGGAATATACGCGCGAATCGGGAGTGAGAACGCTCGACAAACTGCTTGCTAAAGTTGCACGACACAGAGCCAAAGATATAGCGATGGAAGAGAAATTCAACGTGACTATTACGGACAAAGATATCGAAAAAGTACTGGGAGTCCCTAGGTTTAGTAACGAACAGCAACAAAAAGAACCTCAAGTGGGGCTCGTTACGGGGCTGGCTTGGACAGAAGTGGGCGGCGAGATTCTGTATATCGAGGCTAGCCTGTCTAAAGGAAAAGGCAACCTTATTATCACCGGAAACCTTGGTGATGTGATGAAAGAATCGGCGTCCGTAGCAATGGGATGGGTGAAATCTAATGCTGAGAAATTGGGCATTGACAACGCCAAATTCCTCGAAAACGACATATACATACACGTGCCCGAAGGTGCGATACCAAAAGATGGACCCTCGGCTGGTATCACTATGGTGTCGGCAATTATATCGGTGTTTACAAACCGCAAGGTCAAAGCGCAAATTGCTATGACTGGCGAGACTACTCTAAGAGGTAAAGTTCTGCCCGTGGGAGGTATTAAAGAGAAAATCCTTGCCGCCAAAAGAGCGGGGGTTACTACTATTATACTGTCATCCGAAAACCTGAAAGACATTAAAGATATTAAAGAAGACTATGTAAAAGGCCTGCAATTTCACTATGTTAGTGAACTAAACGAGGTGATAGAACTTGCTCTTGAAAAATCAAACGTTAAAACAAAATAAATTATGCGTCAAGAAATTATTACTATCGACAATATTCGTAAGGAATATATAGTGGGCGACCAACACGTTTACGCGCTAGCAGGTGTAAACCTGACTATATGTAAAAATGACTATGTGGCAATTATGGGACCATCGGGGAGCGGCAAATCTACGCTTATGAATATCCTCGGATGCCTCGATACGCCTACTTCGGGAACCTATGTGCTCGGGGGAACGGATGTCAGCCATATGGACGAAAACGAACTCTCGGAGGTGAGATGTAATAAAATCGGATTCGTATTCCAAACGTTCAACCTTCTACCAAGGTTTACGGCGCTGGAAAACGTAGCTATGCCGCTGATTTATGCAGGGGTGGGCAAATCGAGCAGGCTCCAGAGAGCGGAAGAGACACTGCGAAAAGTATCGCTGGGCGACCGTATGGAACACAAACCTAACGAAATGTCAGGAGGGCAAAGACAAAGGGTGGCTGTGGCACGCGCGCTGATTAACAATCCCGATATTATCCTTGCCGATGAACCTACGGGAAACCTTGATTCGAAAACCTCAATTGATATTATGCACCTTTTCGAAGACATATATGCTGCTGGAAACACTCTTATTGTGGTAACTCACGAGGAGGAGATAGCGCAACACGCACGCCGAATTGTACGACTGCGAGACGGAGTGATTGAGATTGACCAAGTCAACGAAAATCCTACGCTGGCACCGAAAAAAGACTAACCTATATCATATTATAGAAGCTAATGAAAATCTACACTAAAACGGGCGACAAAGGAACCACAGCCCTGGTCGGCGGACAGAGGGTCAGCAAAGCACACGCAAGGCTCGAGGCCTACGGAACGCTCGACGAACTAACAGCGCACATTGGCTTTCTCCACGACTTGATTGGGGGGATGGACGAGCAGCAAACTCAACTTCAAGAGGTTGTCTCGAGGGTGATGGACTGCGCGGCGATTATGGCCGCAGAGGACCTTACTATCGCCAAATTGCCATTGATTACAGACCAGCATATCGAGCAATTAGAGCTTTGGAGCGACCAATTCACCGATAAACTACCCAAAATATTTAAGTTTACACTGCCCCTGGGAGATAAAATGGTTAGCTATACCCATATCGCCCGAACAGTGTGCCGAAGAGCCGAAAGGTCTATTGTCGCCTGTAACGAAGACCCCAATATTGACGTCTCGCCACAAGTGATGAAATATATCAACAGGCTATCCGACTACCTATACGCGCTCTCCAGACACCTCGCAAGCAGCAATAATTGCGACGAAGTGCTATGGAGGTAAACGCCGAATTAATTAAAGAGATTATAAAAAAATAACGGACAACACAATTATGAAAAAGAATTTCAAAGAACACCTAGAAGATATCAAAGCCCTTGTTTTTGATGTGGATGGAGTATTCACAAACGGCGAGGTGCTGATTACAACCAAGGGGGAATTTCTGCGTAAATTCAATATGAAAGATGGGCTGGCGGTTGTCAGAGCCATCGAAAAAAACTACCCTATTGCTATAATCTCGGCTGGAAAAGGACAGCAAGTCGAAGAGCGTATGAAGATGCTGGGAGTTACACACGTCTATATGGGACAACACGATAAACTTGAAAAACTAAACGAATTCGCCTACGAAATTGACGTCCCACTGTCGCAAATAGCGTATATGGGCGATGACTACCCCGACCTAGAGTGCATTAAAGCTGCCCGACTGGGCGTTGCTCCTGCCGATGCGGCGGACGATATTAAAGCGGCTGCCGACTATACCTCGGCGTTTAACGGAGGGTGCGGATGCGTTCGAGATATTATTGAACAAGTGCTTAGAGCCCGTGGTGATTGGTTCGATATCAAATAAATAATATAAAAGACTAAAAAAATGAGGAAAACTTTCTTGGCAAGAGTGGCTCTATCGCTCTACACTCAGTATGGAGAGGATTTGTCGGAACTGCACATAATTTTCCCATCGCAAAGAGCACAAGTTTTCTTTGAGCGCGAGCTGTCCAAACTGCTGGATAGGCCGCTCTGGCAACCCACCTATGACTCTATCGACAATCTTGTCAAAGAGTTCTCCGAACTCGAAAAAGCACACCCAATTAAGCTACTCACCGAACTCTATCTTGCGTATAAACAGGTCACTATGAGCAAC
>CAMQUV010000129.1 GCA_947037995.1 uncultured Rikenellaceae bacterium | reverse complement strand
AATCCCAGAATTTGTGCCAATGACAATTTCTGGGTTGTTGGAGATAAAGAAAAAATTGTAGTCTTCTATAAAAATGGAGAAATAAAAACAGTCTTCAATCCTAAAGGCAGAGGCCCAAAGGAAATTCGTTCTCTGTTTAACTTTAGTGCGACAAATAATTACATTGAAATTACAGATGGTACTTTAAATAAATTCATAAGGTATGATTTCAATGGAGAGTACATTGAAACTGGCAAACTCCCCAAACTTGTGTATGAGTATATTGCTTTTGGCAACTTACTTTTAGCTGACAAGCAGACCGATGGCGATAATGCTCTTGCTATATATGATAATACAAACTCTTTAATCAAAGACACCCTAACTGTAAGAGCAAAGGGACTTAATTATGCTGCAATAACTAAATTCTGCACAGATGGCCAACATGTTTATTATTTACCATCCTTTTATAATGAGGTTTATTCCATAAACAACAATGGCGATATATCCACAGCTTATAGTTTTGATTTTGGAAAACATTGGGCTACACCTAAAGAACACGGTGCACATGCCGATCATGCTAATCCTTTTGGTTTGTGGCAGTATTTAAAAAAGAGAACTAAAATAGGATTTTTGAAATTTATGAAAAATGGTGATTGGATAAAACTAAATTTCGAATTAGGCGATAATATTCACAATTGGTTTTATAACGTCAAGACAAAACAACAATTTATTGTAGATAATAGCGTGCCAGTACTTGGTCAAACTAGCCTAGTGCGCGATGGCGATAAATTCGTAGCGATTTACGACGCCTATAACTACCTAGAAACGTTCGGCGAAGATGGCATTACAACCGAAGACTCCAACCCTATAATCATTACATATAAACTTGACTAACCCCTTAATCATTATGAATATAAAATCACTTTTCAGCATTATTATCCTATTATTTGTATCACTACAATCGTTTGCCCAAGCACCTACAACCGCGCATCCAGAACCAAAAGCCAAGCCCGAGTTGATATATAGTTGCAATAAAAACGAACCAAAACTGAGACTTATGATAATCAACAAAACTGATTACATTGTTTGCTCTACGGATGCGTCCAAAAACACAATTGATGTTAAAATGAACTTTAAACGCGAAGATATGAAAAGCATAACTGTGTTAGAAAGAAGTAAAGATGCTAGTTGGCGCAAAATTGCATCCAAATTCCCTGTAATCGAGCCAAACCTGGCTCAAATACTACTAATAACAACAAAGTAATCTTAGTTGACAATCCGCTCACAAACCCAAAGATAAACGAGATGTTCTTCAAACTAATCCACTCGAGCAGCACAACAGGACATACACACAACTAATTGTTATTGTACCATATATTCAAATAATTTACTATCTTTATGAAAACTTAAAGCATTAGCCAATGAATAATTTAGTGTGCCGACAGGCAGTTTTTCGAGTGACGTTGCCGCCCACACTTACAACAGCCAAACAACAGACCTCGACCCAATGATGCTCGAAAACATCGAAGCGCTAACGTTTGATATGGAAAACATAAGAGATTTCTTAGGATGCTCATCCGGAGGCTCTCCGTGTGCTACAACTGAAGTAGGCTATGGAGGCGCAACATTATCAGTAACATTTTATTTACCCTAAATCCTTAATCTAATTACGATGCAGGTGGTATTATTTATCAGTGCCGCCTGTACGTTTTAGCCTAATAATTATGAAAAACAAACTCCCCCTACTCATATCAATAGCATTAATTTGTTCGTGCTCAAAAAACGACGTACCTGTTGAGCTTATGTCCATATTTCCTGAAAATATTACGCTTACGACTTCACACACAATAAAGACAACCGTACTCGTCGACCCCACAACACTTGTTATGCTCGACTCCGTGATGGTTATGTCTACCCAAAACGAACCACATTTGCATGCCTACAATCTTAATTCAGGCGAAACATTTCATTGGCTAAACACGGGCAGAGGGCCAAATGAAATTCTAAATTTCATGCATCTATGCAAAACAAGTGATAATACAATCAGTGCAAGCGGCGCTCCCAATAAAATCTACACATACGATATACGAGAAATCTTAAAGGGGAATCAAAATCCCCAAAATACATATCAAACCGCCAAAGAGCCATTTAATAATGCAATTATTACGAAGGATGACATAGCAATATACCCGTCTCTGGATAGGGACGACAAGCTGGAAACATATCGATTTTGCAGCGAAAATCTAAAGACTAATAAACTCTCCTTCTTCGGTAAATTCCCACAAAAAGATGATAGGCTCAACGAAATTCCAACAGGCAATCAGAATAGAATGCTAACATACCAAGGCAATTTGGTTTTCAATCAACCTAAAAACAGGGCAATTATAACCTATCTTTATGCCGTTGGCTTTGAAATCATTGACACTCAAAACGCCGAGATTACTAAAAGTGTATTGTATCAATACCCCAAAGTTATTTCAAAAACATTTGGAAATATTCATCAAATTAAGGCTATACCAGAGTCCAAAAGAGGGTTTTTAAAAACGTATAGCACAGATAATTATATCTACTTCTTGTATTCAGATAAAACCTTTGGCGAGGACGAGGCCTATGTGGGTCGCTATATCCTCAAATATAACTGGGATGGCATACCCGAAACTAAGTACACCCTTGACTACCCCACACGAGCTTTTACAATTAGTGAAAACGAAGGCCAAATTTACACAATTAGTGATGACGATAATGAAACAATTGTACGACAATACAACATCTAATTATTATATGAAATCTTCAACATTACTACTATTGATAACCACACTCCTCGCATTGCTTCTACTTGGTTGCACTAACAATACTAAAGAAATCACGGCGAACCTACAAAAGCTACAATCTGCGCCGATTACGGTCAATACAGATAAAATGGCTGCCTATTTTGATGGCGATACAATCACAAATCCAACCTTTCAGAGCGATGCTATGAAAATGGTGTTCTACGTTGATTCTACCCTATGTAACTCATGTAACATGAAGCTACTGCACGAGTGGCAACCGACTATAAGCCAGACTAAAGAGTGTAACGATAATGTTGATTTCTTTTTCATCTTTTCACCAAGCAAAAAGGATATTCGCACAACAAAGATGACTATCAAAAACTCAATATTAGAAAATCCAATCTACCTCGACACACTTGGTCTGTTCAGAAAATCAAACCCACATATCCCCAGCAACCCCAACCTACACACGTTCTTGCTCGACAAAGACAACAAAGTAATCTTGGTTGGCAACCCGCTCACAAACCCAAAGATAAACGAGATGTTCTTCAAACTAATCCACTCGAACAGCACAACAGGACATACACACAACTAATTGTTTATGAAACTACGCAAACTACTCACTACTATATTAGCTTGGACGCTCGGATTAACCTTTGTTTTTTCGGGCTTTCTTAAAGCCGTTGACCCATACGGCGGCGCACTCAAAATCAACGAATACCTAACCGAGTTCGGTTTAACTGTCCTCGTTGGCTTCGAAATGCCACTGTCAATCGCTTTGTGCGCAACAGAACTGATAGTAGGGCTGTTTCTGCTCTTCGGAATACTCCGAAAACAAAACTCTAGAACAAACTTTTGCTTATCGATTAACTAATTTTATTAATAAACCATAAGGCTGCAGCAAAAAATACTATAGTAATAATACTTTCACTGCCCATAATTAACGCGTTTTGGTTGATAATACCAGAGTATAAAAGCCCGGTGCCCGGCAACAACCCAACTACACAGGCCGATGTCCATAATGTTTTGGATGATTTCACAGCATTTGCAAGGTAATAGGACAAGACAATGAAAAATGTAAGTTTGACCAACTGTCCAACAATGAAATCAATACACAATATTTCACCACCATAGGGCAGTACACTCATCAAACTCCAAAACCACCACATTGCCCCGATAATGATATACTTGCGTAGGGACGAGGATTTGATTGTATCTCCCAAAAAGCCCCTCCAAGCAAATTCGCCACCGATAGCAACAATAAGATATTGTAGGCAAGTAAGCAAATAACCAGGCGTGAAAAATATCGAAAGAGCAATCGGCAACGTTGACGAAGTGATGCGCGCATTGATTAACTGTGCAAGATCCCCCAGGGCATACACCACTAAAAAGGTTGTTAATGGTAGTGCCACCAAAGGCAGCAATACGTACAAGAGCATTTTTTGTATATTCACTTTTTTGAATGCCAGGTTATACCTCGCTACCAAAACTGTCACACTCTCGCGGCTTGTTAATACTACTGCAATAAGTGGCGCAAACGAACACAACAGCCATAAAATTGAACGACTCACATACTCCATAAGTCCACTTACATCAAACAGGGTTAGTGTAAATTTAAGACTCGCTATAATTGCCAATAATGAAAAGAGAATTACCCCAAATCTCAGGAGTACAGCAGTAGTTGCTTGTGTTTTCATAT
>CAMQUV010000128.1 GCA_947037995.1 uncultured Rikenellaceae bacterium | reverse complement strand
TTGCTCTTCATCTACAATAAGTAGCCCTAAGTCTTTGAATTCCACCGTTTTACCGAGCAATTTATGAGTGCCGATAATAATGTCAATTTTACCCGCTGCTAGGTCTGTGAGTATTTCGTTAGTCTGTTTGGTTGATTTCGCACGAGAAAGGTTCTCGATACGCACCGGGAAATCTTTTAGGCGTCGTGAGAATGTTCTATAATGTTGCAACGAAAGCACCGTAGTAGGCACTAAAATCGCCACTTGTTTACCGTCGGTTGCCGCCTTAAAAGCCGCTCTAATAGCCAATTCCGTTTTACCAAAACCCACATCACCACACACAAGCCTGTCCATTGGTTCGCTGTTTTCCATATCTGCCTTAATAGCATTTGTAACGGTCAATTGGTCGGGGGTATCTTCGTACATAAACGAGGCTTCGAGCTCCTGTTGCAAATAACTATCGGGCGAATAGGCAAACCCAATACTAGCCTTACGCTTGGCATAAAGCGCAATTAGCTCTCTCGCCATCTCTTTCACCTTACGTTTTGTTGTGGCTTTCAGTTTACTCCAAGTCGCCCCACCAAGTTTGTGCACAGGTGGCGGAACTTCCGTGTCACCTGCCTTGTATCGACTGACTCTGTGGAGGTTATGCACAGCCACCATCAACACATCGCCATCGCGATATGTTAGCTTGATACTCTCCTTCACAACTCCATTTTCAGTAGTTCGCACCAACCCCCCGAACTTTCCAACTCCGTGGTCGATATGCACCACAAAGTCACCTAGTTTCAACATATTTAACTCCGTAATAGTCAGACTCTGACTCTTATCTATCTCCTGATGTATTTTATATTTATGAAACCTATCGAACAATTGATGGTCGGTGTACAGCCTAAGCGTCTCAATCATAAATCCACGATGTAGCGTCAGGCGAGCCACAGCGTAGTCAATCGAGCCGCTAATCTGCGAAAATATATTTTCAAGCCGCTCAATCTGTGCCAGATTTTCCGATAGTATATACGTATAAAGCCCGTTTTGCGAATCGGCCTTAATGGTTGTCGCTAAGATTTCAAAGTTTTTGTTGAATGCTGGTTGCGGCTGGCTCTGCAAGTCGATAACCTCCTCAACATCACGCCCTTGCATTTTGCCGAAGAAAGTAATCAATCTACATTTTGCGCTCTCCTTGCGAAATTGATTTGCCGAGCTGACGTGATTATCAATCTCGGTTGGTTCGTCGAGTTCCTCTAAAAGCATAGTTCTAGTAGCATCCATTTTCTGGAGACACTCTCTCGGGGAGCTCATATAGATAGTATCAACATCATCAATAAAATCAATTAATGAGACCCTTTTCACCTGCATTACATCGCCCTTTAGGTTCGGAATAATCTTAGCCTCATGGATTTTCTCGTTAGAGAGTTGCGTGGCGATTGTGAATGTTCGTAGCGATTCTATTTCGTTCCCAAAAAGTTCTACTCGATAGGGGAAGTTATTACCAAACGAAAAAAGGTCAAGAATCCCCCCTCTCACCGCATAATGCCCCGGTTCACTAACAAAGTCGGTCCGCATAAAGCCCGATTTTTGCAGTAAATCCTCGAGGGTTTTGATATCCAATTTATCGCCTAATTTGAGTGTAAGGATACTCTGTTCGAGTTTTTGTCTGGAGACTACTTTTTCGATAATCGCCTCTGGGTAGGTACAAATAACAATAGGACTGTTCGCCCCTTTCGTTTGCGCAATCGCACCGAGCACAGCAGTTCGTTGCGCTATTCCCGAGGGGTCTTCTTTTTGAGAGCTAATAGCTCTTTTGTATGCTGTTGGCAGCATAAAGACCTTGTTTTCAGCCGCTCCTGTCGTACCAATGATATTATAGATATCACTATATATATACGATGCCGCCTCCCTGTCTTCGGCAATAATAAGGTGTACTCCCGAATTTTTCTGCGCTCTAAATGCCGCTACAACTCCCGGAAGCGAGCCCGTAACGCCTTCTAAATGAATAGTATGCGCCTTAGTGTTCACCACTCTATCAATCGCTTGAACTTCACGCAATGCGCCAAGAATATCCGTTTGTCTCAATATTTTATAATGTATTTATATAGTTCTGCCAAACTACTGTTCCATAGTGATAGTTAGCGGCAGGGACTCTAGTTGTCTCATATAGTTACGCTGTTTTTCATTAGGGTCTGGTGCTTGCAAGAACATATCTAACGCAAGATACTCATCGCCAACTTTGGTTACATAGTTGATAAATGGCCCTCCCATAAAGTCGTTTTGCACTTTCCACAGCCCTCTTGTCTGATACCAACTTCTTCCGTTAATATCCTGCAATGTAGTCTCAGGTCTGAACATCATCTCAGTAGTAGCAAACGAACCTTCCGATGGCCCTGGAACCTGCTTAATAGCAATATTTCTCTCGTCAATCAACCAATCCTCACCCGTTGGCGGAGTCTTAAACTTATAAATGAAAATATTTACACTCCCCGTTCTAGTCTCAAAACCCAACCACATATACCCAGGTTTGTCAGCCTTAACCCTATACCCCCTCGGTATGCGCATACTGAAACCAAATTTGTTTTCAACCGCTTTCTCAATCCCCTTTTCATTGTATTTCTGCACACGGCGAATGAATCGCTCGCGCTCGTATTTGTGATATATCCCAGAGAGCACATTTCTATGCTTCCATATATAAGTAGACATCGAATCAACCGACGGAGAGGCAACGTGTATCAATACCTGACCCTGACTGTATACATTAGTATCGGCAATCATAGTGTTTCTTTTTAACGTAGAATCAATGGTTAATACCAACAAATTGCGGTGCTTCTTAGCCATTGTGCGCATACTAGACCGAGGCATAACAATAAAATCAAACATCGGCTCGGAACGGTTAATCCACATAACCTCTTTTTGCAAAGCAGCCTCGAGCGTGTCCATTGCAGCTGTGCGCTGCACGTCACCATTTGCAAATACTACTAATTCGTAAGGAGCGCCCGTAGATGGTGCCACGTAATCATCCGTCACGCACGATGATAGCGACGATAAAGAGACTAAAGCTATAAATATTATTAAAAAGTTTTTCATAATTATGGGTGTATTAGTAAATTTTTTTATGATTATTTAGGTTTACATATTACAAATATAGTGATTTTTTTCTATCTTTGCCCCCTGTAATAGTAAAACTATACTGCACAAAATCAAAAATGTACTTCCGATTACCCAAATTCATAAAACGCGTATTCCCCTCTTTAATCTGGAATATCCCAAGTAACGACACCGTTTACCTGACCTTTGACGACGGTCCGACTCCCGAAATTACCGAATGGGTGCTCGAGGAACTGAAAAAATACAACGCCAAAGCCACATTCTTCTGCATTGGTAAGAATGCCGAACTATATCCGCAAATACTCCACAAAATTCGTGCCGAAGGTCACACTATCGGAAACCACTCATACAGCCACAACAAAGGCTGGGGAATGGGATGCGAAAGATATGTCGAAGATATTGATATGGCAAACGAAATTCTCAAAACAACACTCGTACGACCACCATACGGTCGAATCACACGCGCACAAGCTCGTCGACTATCCGCCAGGTATCACCTTGTTATGTGGGACATTCTCTCGCGCGACTACTCCAAAGTAGTATCGCCAGCAAGGTGTGTAAAAGAAGTTCTGCCCCACCTAAAACCCGGGTCAATAATAGTCTTTCACGATTCGGTCAAAGCCTCCGAAAACCTATACCACACCCTTCCAATCACCTTAAAACACATTGCAGCAATGGGTCTCAAGTGCGAAGCGATAAACTTATAGCGCACTCATCACCATCGTACGCCACACATAACAACAAAGCGCACACACCGCTCATAGCAAACGTTCCATTGAAATCTATTATTTCAATGGAACGTTCAGGTTTCCTCCTTCGCCTAGCGCGTAAGTTTGCGCACTTAGTTTTTGTTGGGGGGGGTATAATATTGGTCTGATTAGAATTTCCAGACGAGTGAGATTTTCGCTTTTGTAGGCCCTAGGTAATTTTTAGTTTCACTTTCGCCAATTGCGCTATTAATTTCTTTAACAGGGTCATATTCATATTGCAGAAGGTCATACTGCATCCATCCAAGTCCGAGTGCAAATTCCATATTAAAATGTTTCCCGATAGGAAGCATATAATTATAGGTAAGTCCGACCGAGACGAAGTCGCCTTGTTTACCGATTCCATCGGCTTTAAATTTCATATCAAACTGCCCAGTATTAGCGTGAATACCGATAGCGTGTTTATTAAACGTACCTGGTTCGAACCAATATTTCAGCTCTCCACCCGTTTGCCATAGGTAGTATGACTGATGTTTTTCTTGCATAAACCACGCCCAAGTATAGGCGCCTTCGACTTCGAGCGAGACTCTTTGACCGAGATAAAACTCCAGCCCAAAGTTAGGTGTTGCCGTAGCCCAGTGTAGCAGGTTAGTTCTCACACCAATAATATCTTTGGTTCGCCCCCTAGGTGCAGGGTCTTGTTTAACCTGTTGGCTTTCATTAATTGTAGTAGCAG
>CAMQUV010000127.1 GCA_947037995.1 uncultured Rikenellaceae bacterium | reverse complement strand
TTAGCAGGTTTATCTTTATAGTCTACGTCAAATATAGTGTATTGTGTTACTGTAACAGTTTGCGTGGCGATGGTGTGAGCGCCGGTGGCCCCTTGGGTGGTGGTTGTGTAGGTTACTTTAGCGGAGCGAGGGGTGTAAGTATATATTACTTATCACTATTTTTAAATTTTTTCCACACCTCAACATTTTCAGGTATCGGTGCAACAACTGTCATCATCTCTTTTTTCACTGGGTGCAGAAAAGTGAGTGAGCGGCTATGCAGAGCGATAGAGTTTTTGTTTCCACGCTTGGCTCCATACTTTGTATCGCCTTCGATAGCGCAACCAATCGCCGCTAACTGCGCACGAATTTGGTGATGTCTACCTGTCAGTAGTTTTATTTTGAGAAGTGCCGAGTTATTTGGTGCAACAGCCACAGTTTCATATTGCAGTATAGCCTCTTTGCTATCTTTTGTAGGTTTGCTGTGGGTAATACTTTTATTCATTGTTGCACTACGAGAGATATGGTGCACGAGTGTATCTTGCGCTCTCTGTGGTTTTTGTTCGACCACAGCCCAGTAAATCTTTTCGAACTCTCTATTTTTGAGTTGTTCGTTGAGTCTAACGAGTGCTTTGGAAGTTTTGGCCATAAGCACAACACCGCTAACAGGTTTATCGATACGGTGCACGACCCCCACAAATGCATCTCCGGGTTTATTCCCTTCGATTTTGAGATATTGCGCAACAGCTTGTTCGAGCGCGGGTGTACCCGACGGGTCTGGTTGTGTCAGTTCGCCTGAGTTTTTATTAACTGCAATCACGTGATTGTCTTGATACAGCACATTAATCATTACTATCTAGTCTCGTTGGTTTATTGTGGTATGAATATATAGGTAATAGTACCTTTTTGTTTATTAGTAGCATTTTGCGAGGCATTGAACGATGAAGCTTTCGCCGCTTGGAGCGCCATATTTCGCACACAGTCGTCTGTACTAGCCGAGCTTCGTTCGATAGCTGCCGCCACCACATCGCCATTATTATTCACCGTAATCTGCACCACTACTTCCCCTCCTGCTTGACATTCATACGCCGGTATATGCAGGTACGTATCATTTCTATCTTTCAGGAAGTACCTTACAGTAACATTCCCTTTTACTTGTTGTCGTTGGTTTTTATCTGATTTTTTGGCATTCCTATCGGATTGTTTTTTAACGGGCGCCCTTTTCTCCGCCAGTTCCGCCATAGCTTTATTATAGGCATTTTGGCTCTGTTGCATATCTTGCTGCACTCTTTGCGCTTCTTTATAGACATCATTATTTTGGTGTCTATCGTCGGCTAGCGAGGCATCGAGGTCTGAGTCATCGTTCGAGCGTCGGTTCATCACCTCTTCATAGGCAACTTTTTCTTGTATTTTTTCGAGTTTTTCTTTCTCCATCTCCTCGATTTGGTCTTGCATAATTTCGATAGCAATTGATGGTGGCGCAGCAGGTTTGACTACAATTTTATAAGAGAGAAACATAGCTCCCAGCAACAAGTAGACAGTAACCATTGACAGCAACCCCACTCTATGGCGGTAAACCCACTCTCCGGTAGATGGTTTGTGCCCCGGCGCAAAAGGAAGTCGCATAGGCGCAGGTCTCTTCCCGTTCATTTTACCCGGCACAGGACGAGGCCTATTGGCGGGGTTTGGTATGTTGGGTTTATTAGGTTGCGTAGATTTCATTTAATTACTCAGAAAGGTTTTATCATTTTTCGGTACAAATTTAGCAAAATAAATGTTTTTTTTTCATACCTTTGCCTTAATAATGTTTAAATAATGTTAAAACCAGGTTATTATGCGGCGTAATCCGCAATTTTAATATATATGATGTATATGAACAATAAACAACAAACACTAGCAAACTCATTCCAATTCAGCGGAAAAGGACTGCACACTGGCACCACCGTTAACGTCAGAGTTAACCCAGCCGAAGACAATCACGGAATAAAATTCAAACGCTCCGATGTAGACAACGCTCCGACTATCGACGCGCTTGCCGAAAACGTAATCGAAACATCACGCAGCACTGTTATCGGTAAAGGAGACGTCAGAATCTCTACCGTTGAACACCTCCTGGCCGCACTTTGGTCACTAGGCGTTGATAACGCGCTTATCGAAATCGATGGGCCTGAAGTTCCAATAATAGACGGCTCAGCAGCTGTATGGGTAAACCTAATAAACGAAGCGGGAATTACAACCCAACTCGAAGACAGAGTCTACCTTACCGTTAACGAAAAAGCAGAACTCATTAACGAGGACAGAGGAAGCTACATTTCTATATACCCAGACGACGAATACTCGCTCTCGGTACATATCGACTTCAAATCAAAAGTAGTTGGAAAACAATACGCTGTTGTAGAAAATCAAGACGAATTCGAAACGAAAATCGCACCTTGTAGAACGTTCGTATTCCTTCACGAAATCCTACCACTCATACAACACAACCTTATCAAAGGGGGCGACATTGCTAACGCCATAGTAATAGTGGAAAACCCACTACCAACCGAACAAGCCAAAGAAATTGGCAAAATCTTTGACTGTGACCAAAAACAAGCCGAAAAAGCAGGCTACATAGCCACGAATGGACTACGTTTCGAAAACGAAATCGCTAGACACAAAATGCTAGACCTTATGGGAGACCTCGCTCTTGTCGGACGTAGAATCAAAGGACATATCGTTGCACACAAACCAGGACACTGCATTAATACCGACTTTGCGAAAATGCTGCGCAAACAAATTAAAAATAATGCCGACAAACCCCTCTTCAAATACGACCCGAACCAAACACCTGTATATGATATTAACCAAATAAAAAATATACTCCCACACAGACCTCCATTCCTACTGGTTGACAAAATCATGTCGATGGGCAAAGACTTTGTGGTTGGCGTCAAACAAGTCACTATGAATGAACCTTTCTTCGTCGGACACTTCCCCGAAGAACCCGTTATGCCTGGTGTACTACAAGTCGAAGCGATGGCGCAATGCGGTGGCATACTGGCACTTAGCACAGTCGATGACCCCGAATGCTACTCAACCTACTTCCTCAAAATTGATGGAGTCAAATTTAAAAGAAAAGTCGTGCCGGGTGATACTCTACTGTTCCACCTTGAACTCGAAGGACCTATCAGAAGAGGTATCGTGGCGATGAAAGCTAAAGCTTTCGTAGGGGATAACCTTGCCTGCGAAGCAGACCTCACCGCGATGATTACCAAAAATAAATAATAATACAAACTGCTGCAATACCAAAAGCAGACCTAATATACAACCAACCAAACTAATATGATTAGCCCACTTGCTTACGTTCACCAAAACGCTATTATTGGAAATAATACAATCGTAGAACCCTTTGCATATATTCAAGAAGATGTCGTTATTGGCGATAACTGCCATATACACGCTCACGCCTCGATACTCGATGGCGCTAGAATTGGAAATAATTGCGCTATTCACAGCGCTGCAGTTATCTCAGGAACACCACAAGACCTCAAATTTAAAGGTGAGAAAACTACTGCTACAATAGGAAACGGTACGACAATACGCGAATCTGCTACCATAAACAGAGGCACAGCAGCCAAAGGTGATACCAAAATTGGCGAAAATACACTCATTATGGCCTACGTTCACATCGGACACGACTGCGTTGTCGGAAATAACTGTATTCTCGTAAACAGAGTCTCTCTTGCCGGTGAAGTAGAAGTCCAAGATTTCGCTATACTCGGAGGACACGTCGCTGTTCACCAATTCTCGAAAATAGGAACGCATAGTATGATTTCTGGAGGTACCCTCGTGAATAAAGATGTGCCACCGTACGTTAAATGCGCACACACACCTATTGCATTCGTTGGACTAAATACTATCGGACTGAGAAGAAGAGCGTTTACCTCTGAACAAATCTCGCAAATTCAAAATATTGCCAAAATACTGTTCCAAAGCTCGATGAACTACAACGCCGCTTGCGATAAAGTGCTCGAAGAGGTGCCGCAATCGCAATTCCGTGACGAAATAGTCGAATTTATAAAAAATTCTAAAAGAGGAATACTAAAACCATACCAACCGAAATCTAATAATGACGACCTAGACTAATACTCTAGTGTAGACACTATACAAATGAAAATCAGACCAACAGATTAACAAGTTAATTAGCGTGGCCTGATTTTTTGTTTTGAAACTTTTATTAACTATCTTTGTTAAAACATAAAACACTATATTATATATGACAATCGCATCAATAAATTGGGACGTTAACCCGATTTTTATCTCACCACTTGGACTAGACATAGCCTATTATGGACTATTCTGGGTCGCAGCATTCGTTCTCGGCGGATTTATTTTCAATAAAGTCGTACGCAAAGAAGGACTTGACCCCGCAATTACTAGCTCAGCGTTCAACTATACAATCATTGCAACAATACTTGGCGCACGAATCGGACACTGCCTGTTCTATGACCCAGCGCACTATCTCAGCAACCCGATAGAAATATTATACTTCCGAGATGGCGGTATGGCTAGCCA
>CAMQUV010000126.1 GCA_947037995.1 uncultured Rikenellaceae bacterium | reverse complement strand
AACATCTCCGGCTAGGGGAGGCCTTCGATATTCTTAGCTTCGCCTATGCCAGTTTATGGTTGGTTGGTTGGTGGTTTTCGCTCTTTTTATTTTGGTTTGCGAGTCAAAGCCTGTGGAGGGTTGGGCAATCTAGTATTGCTCGCCTCCGCAAGGGGAGGCTTTGGCTCGCTGGCTGATAGCACTAAAAGGGTGGTTAGGAGTTGATTTGAATTTCTGCGCCCGGATGTGTGCTGACTTCCAGGCTTCGCCTATGCCAGTATGGCGACAGCCAATTAAAAGGTACCTCTGACACCCCGACAGGCAAATTAAAGGTATCTCTTTAAACCACGGCAGGCTTTGACTCCAAGAAGAGTTACACAAATTTTTGCATAGAAATTGATTATTTTTTGTTTATCTTTGCACATAAATATTTACAAACTAAAACTTTTGAAACTATGTCTACCAACAAAGGCCCTGTATCACAATTCATAGAACACCATTACCGCCACTTCAACGCAGCTGCACTCGTAGATGCGGCTAAGGGCTACAACGCGCAACTCGAAGATGGGGGCAAAATGATGCTAGCAATGGCAGGAGCGATGTCTACGGCAGAGTTAGGACTCTCGCTCGCGGAGATGATACGTCAAGATAAAATTCATATCGTATCGTGCTCGGCAAACAACCTCGAAGAGGATATTATGAACCTTGTTGCCCACTCGCACTACAAAAGAGTACCAAACTACAGAGATTTAACTGCCGAAGATGAAATGGAACTACTCAGCCAACACCTCAACCGTGTTACTGACACGTGCATACCTGAGGAAGAGGCTTTCCGTAGACTCGAAAAACACCTCATTGATGTATGGACAAGCGCTAGAGATAAAAATGAACGCTACCTACCATACGAATTCATATACCAAATGCTTCGTTCGGGAGTGCTCGAACAGTATTTTGAAATAGACCCCAAAGACAGCTGGGTTATGGCTGCCTGCGAAAAAAATATACCTATCCTCGTTCCTGCGTGGGAAGATAGCACCACTGGTAATATATTTGCGGCACACTGTATCAAAGGTGAGTTCGACCCATCACTTGTGAAAAACGGTATCGAAACAATGATTTTCCTAACCGAATGGTATCGCCAAAACTCAGGTGGTAAAGGTGTAGGATTCTTCCAAATCGGCGGCGGAACAGCGGGAGACTTCCCTATTTGCGTGGTGCCAATGATGGCGCAAGACCTCGAATGGGCGGACGTACCACTGTGGCAATACTTCTGCCAAATATCAGACTCTACAACCTCTTATGGCTCGTACTCAGGAGCCGTGCCTAACGAGAAAATCACCTGGGGGAAACTCGACATACATACACCTAAATTTATTGTGGAAAGCGACGCAACGATAGTAGCACCACTTATATTTAGCTATGTACTTGGCTGGTAATATGACAAACTACCCACACCCAAAAGCATACGGCTCGAGGAGTGTGGGAATATTAAACTTAAATACCACTCTGTAATATTTTGCCTCAAAAAATACTTCAATACACAATCCAAGCACTTTGGATACTCTATTTCTACCTTCTGGGAATTGGAATCAGCTTCCTTACGGGAGGATTCCTTCCCGGTAGCGTCATAGGTATGCTACTGCTCTTCGGAGCGCTATGCCTGGGATGGGTGAAACCGAAACACGTAGAGGGCTCGGCAAAATTGCTAATCGGGAATATGGTACTATTTTTCCTTCCGCCTGCTGTGGGAATAATTACCGCTTGGGACAAAATATCCGGACACATTATACCAATAGCCATCGCAATGATGGTAAGCACCGTAGCTGTTATAATCATAGTCGGACTACTGCAACAAACCCTGATGCGTAAACTCAAAAAATAGGATGCAAACACTATATACATACCTAACATACGCGGCCCTACTTGGTGGCACTATACTCATCTTTCTAATATCGAAATGGATATTCAAGAAACTGAAAGTCTCGTTTGCACACCCACTACTACTGGCAACTACTGCCGTAATCACACTACTCTTACTACTCGACATACCGTACGAAACATACAGAATAGCTACCATACCAATCGAATCACTACTCGGACCAACAGTAGTGGCACTCGGATATCTGCTCTATGAACACCGCGAAAACCTACGCCGACACGCACTATCAATACTGATAAGCACCACGGTTGGCTCTATTGTCGGAATAGCGTCTGTTTGGGCGATATTTAAACTATTTGATACACCCTGGGAAATCGTCGTCTCAATTATGCCCAAATCTGTCACCAACCCCATAGCTATGCCGCTTACCGAAGCAGCTGGCGGAATCGTAAGCCTTACTGCCGTAGTTGTTGTACTTACCGGAATCTTTGGGGCAATAGTCTCGCCTGCAATACTCAAAATGCTTCGTGTCGACGAACCTATAGCAATGGGACTATCAATGGGAGCCGCCGCTCACGGAATAGGGACAGCCCGCGCCGTAGAAATTGGCTCGCTACACGGAGCCATAGCCGGACTAGCAATTGCTCTAATGGGAGTCATTACGGCACTAATAATCTCTATAATATTATAAATGCACCTCATAGATAATTACATAAAAGAACCTCTAGCTCACGCATACGAATATGTCCGAAAACAAGGGCGTAGACTATCCGAAAGACAACTGCTAATAATACTCGCTCTTATTGTCGGGATAGCTGTCGGAATTGCAGGTCATATACTCAAAGAGAGTATACACTCTATCCAAACACTTCTAACCGACTGGGGTAATATCACACAAGTAAATTTCCTCTATATGCTATTCCCTATCGTAGGGATTACGCTGACTGTTATTTTCGTAAAACTAGTCGTCAAAGACAATATATCACACGGTATAACGAGGATTTTCTATGCTATATCACGCAAAGAATCTCGCATAAAAGCACACAACTGCTATACATCTATCGTATCGAGTGCCACCACTATCGGGTTCGGAGGCTCCGTAGGGGCCGAGGCACCAATCGTGCTTACAGGAGCTGCAATAGGCTCAAATATTGGGCAATTTATGAGGCTCAACTATAACTATATTACACTATTACTAGGGTGCGGAGCCGCCGCAGCAATTGCCGCCGTTTATAAAGCCCCGATAGCAGGGTTTGCATTCGTGCTCGAAGTGCTTATGCTCGAACTGACATTTACCAGCGTTGTCCCTCTGCTAATATCATCGGTTGCAGCAGCTACTACGACATACATACTAGTTGGAGTCGAACCATTCTTTGGCACCTATACACCAACATACGCCCTCGGGAATATGCCGTTCTATGCAGTCCTCGGACTTATGGGTGGGCTCGTGAGCTACGGATTCTCATCCACAACTATGAAAATTGAACAATCGTTCAAAAAGATAACTCGTCAATGGAAAAAAATATTATTCGGAGGACTAGCTCTAGGACTTATGATTTTTATTTTTCCACCGCTCTACGGAGAAGGATACACTACCATTACGACAATACTCCAGGGAGATTCAAGCCCGATTTTTGACCACTCACTGTTCTATGGCATACAAGATAACTTCCTCACCATAGCACTGTATATTGCCGGAATACTGGTATTCAAAGTCTTTGCCACATCGTTTACAAACGCCGCAGGAGGGGTCGGAGGAACATTCGCACCATCACTGTTTATGGGTGCTATGCTTGGATTCCTATTCGCGATTACCTCTAACTACCTATTCTCTACCAACCTTCCCGTAGGGAGTTTTACTCTCGTTGGAATGGCCGCTGTGATGAGCGGCGTGATGAAAGCCCCAATAACGTCTATGTTCCTCGTGGCAGAATTAACAGGCGGATTCCAGCTATTCCTTCCACTGATGCTTACCTCGGCAGTCAGTTTTGCACTTAGCTACTACTTCGAACCATACTCTATATACACAAAAAGGCTCGCGCTCAGAGGTGAACTACTCACGCATAATAAGGATGAAAATGCTATGCAATTCTTAGATATATCGGCACTGATTGAAAAGGATTTTGAAGTAGTTAATCGAAAAGGTATCCTTCGCGATTTGATTAAAGCCGTGGAGAACTCGCCACGTAACATTTTCCCTATCGTAACGGATTCGGGCGATTTGTACGGCATAATAACACTTGATGATATACGCGCAGATATGTTCAACCCTAAGAAGTGGGACAGCCAACCTTTGTCGAATTATGTGAGACGTCCGCCCGAAAGAATTTTTGTGGGTGAAGAGGCTCGCTCGGTGGCTACTAAGTTTGAAAACACGGCTGCGTGGAACCTCCCTGTTGTAGACCAAGACAATAAATACGTCGGTTTTATTAGTAAATCTAGGCTACTCTCGGCATACCGCGAACAGTTACAACAGCTTACTCAGGACTAAACCTCGTTAGTTTTAGGAGACCAAAAAACATTTCAAATATAAGATACGCTACATTTGCGCGATACAATAGGTAAAACTACACACACGACACTTTGTGGAATTGGTTTTGCATACTTTGTTGCGGCTTTGTGTTTGGTTGATTGATTAAAGCGGCCTGTCGTGCTGATTTATCAGTGCGGCTGGGGGAGGCCGCTACTGATA
>CAMQUV010000125.1 GCA_947037995.1 uncultured Rikenellaceae bacterium | reverse complement strand
GTATAACGATGCGATACTAATGTTTATTCGTGCATACTGGAACGCTGGGGCTATGGAAAAAGGGGATGAACTTGCGCTAGAGTATGGTAATAACCTGGTGCAATACATAAATTATTATGCAAGATTTAATGGACGGAAAGCAAAGCTGCTACACCAGAAAAATATGAAAGCACTTATCGAACTCAATGCACTCTACGAGCTATCCGCAGAGTATAACCGAGAAGACGTGTTCAGAACATTCCACCCTATTTTTGAACGGCTAGAACAATCAAAATAATATCCATTAAGGATGAAAAACCGAAAATGACAACTGTATCTCTTCCCGATAAGTTTGTGCAAAACACTAAAGAACACCTTGGCACCCAAAATGCTGAGGTGCTTTTTGACACCCTCCTGAATACGAAACCGGTGACGGCCGTCAGAACCAATATACTCAAACAAATACCAACGCAATTAGAGCTAACAAACCCGATTAGTTGGTGCGCAAATGGGTTTATACTGAACGCTAGACCCAATTTTACGCATATACCACAGCTACACGCCGGAGCGTTCTATGTGCAGGAAAGTTCGTCAATGTTTGTTGGCGAAATAGTTCGCAAACTCAAACCCAATCGAGCGCTCGACCTTTGCGCTGCGCCTGGGGGGAAATCTACACATATATCATCCGTCATACCCAAACATAGCATACTCGTAGCGAACGAAGTGATACGCCCACGAGCAACGATACTTGCCGAGAATGTGCAGAAATGGGGACAGGGAAATACTATCGTCACATCGTCTGACGCAGTGAGGTTTGGAAGGATGGGCGAATATTTTGACCTAATAGTTGTCGACGCACCCTGCTCGGGCGAAGGGATGTTTAGAAAAGACCCACAATCACGCGAACAGTGGAGCTGGGAAAATGTAAACCTTTGCGCTGACCGTAGCCGCAGAATTGTTGCGGATGTGTGGCCGGCGCTGCAAACAGGCGGACAAATGATTTACTCGACCTGCACGTTCAATAGACTCGAAAACGAAGAGACCGTACAGTGGATTTGCAAAAATCTAGGCGCCGAAGTCGTGCAAATTCAGTACCCGCAGGGGGCAATGGACACGGGCTTTGGGGCGCACTTTTTTCCGCACCTTGTGCAGGGAGAAGGGCTATATGTGGCACTGCTTCAGAAAACACAACCGAGCGAGGACAACCAAAATACAAACTCCTACAACGCGAAGGCAATGAAAACGCCGCTCGCAAAACTGCCAAAACCAGATACCGAACTGTTGAAACAGTGGATTGGGAATAATATTGATGCGAATGCGGCGGAAAAAGAGTTTAGAATAGGGGGCAATGCAATATGGGCCTATGGCGAGCAAATGGCGCAAGAGATTGACTATATAATGAATTTTGTGAGTGTAATCTACTCGGGAATCGAGATGGGTGTGATATATCATAATGAGCTAAAACCGGCGCACGCGTTGAGCCTCGCGGTTGATTGTGTGTTTACTGAGGAGTCACATTTAGACTATGACGAGGCGATAAATTTCTTGAAAAAAGGGACTCTCTCGCCTAATGTTTATAAAAATGGGGTGTCGCGAGTTATGTTCGAAGGAGTGGGGTTAGGATGGGCAAAAGGCATAGCCGGGAAACGCGTTAATAGCTTATACCCAGCGCCTTGGCGGATACTGAAGTAGCGCAGCGTAATTAAACATCTATTTGGTTTTGTGCGCTAAATTTACTATATTGCAAAAAAAGTACCGACCTAATGCAATTGTAAATATGACAAAACGCCTTACCTCACTTTTCATCCTATCGCTATTTTGCCTTTGCAATATTGCAAATGGCCAGGACACATTGAGCAATAAAACACACGGCATCGTAGTTGATACATACAAAATGGCTGTTATGTACGCTAGTGTAAGTGTTGTTGATACCACCTATAATCTTACCCTCTGCCATACGGCAACCGACACGCTCGGCAGATTCACAATCGAACTCGAGGATGTCGACCTCACAAACGCAACAATTAATGTGGGGCATATATCGTATGCTGTCCATACCGCTCAGTTTGTCAGGCAAAATCAACCATTAACCATTATATTGAAAGACAGGGCGGTAAGTGCGGACGATGTCACTGTGACAGCAAAAAAAGCAGCTTACACGTTTGAGCAAGGCAAAATCAATGTCGATGTAACGCAAATAAAAAACTTCGAGCGACTAAACGCCGACAAACTCTTAGCACGAATACCAGGCGTAAGCGGGTCGGGAGCAAGTTTTACGCTCTACGGCACTCCGGCGACAATTTATATAAATGGAGTAAAACAGACTCTATCAGCCGACGCGCTAGAGGCTTATTTGAGTTCGTTGCCTGCCTCTGCGCTTACGAACATAGAGCTGAATGCTATCCCTTCGGGGAAATATGGCAAAGATGTTGGGGCGGTGATTGACATTGAACTTGATAGAAAAATGCCCGATGGTATAGTTGCGCAAGTGGAAGTTAAGGGCGGTATGGTCGAAACTGATTTGGGTGACCTTGGGGCAAACGCTTTCTTTATGATGAAGAGACAAAATGTGACTTTCAATACAGTTTTGTCGTATGAAAATGAAGATGTTTGGGCGCAGAGCCGCGATAGTACATTCTACGGAACGCCTGAAACATATATCCTTGACACTCGAAAAACAGACGGGCGAAAAGATGTGATTACATCAACATCGAACCTAATGCTTGACCTTGGCAAGGGGCATTTGCTAGATTTCAATGCTTTTATTTATTATGATAAGGGCAGACATACTACTGCTTGGCAGGACAAAATCTCGCATATAAATGATATAAATACACCTTGGGGGTATAATAAATCAGAATCCCGAACAAATGATGATATGTATTCGGCTACGATAAAATACAGCTCGCCCACAAAAGGCAAAAAGCACTATGTGTCAGCATATTATAGCGGAATGTATGGAGGTAGGCGCAGCGATAGGGACTACTTTAATCTGTCAGGAAATGATTATGGTGGTTATATGAGCTCGGACGTTGGAATGGTTGGTCATACACATACTTTTGCGGTGGATGCGACAAGTAAAATTAATGATAAATTTAGTTTTGATTATGGTGTGCAAGGGGATATTAACGTACTGAATGATAAGGCTAACTATTACGATTACACCAGTAACTCGGCGTTGTCAAGCTCGAATTATGATGCTAACGAGGGTTTGTTTGCAACGTATTTGAAATTTAATTACAATATAACAAAGCGTATGGGATTCTCGGCTGATGTCAGATACGATTACACTAACCATACTTATGATAATCACGATGGCAAAGGCAGGCAGACTAGCAGTTACAGCAATTTTACCCCTACAATAAAATACTGGTTTTCGGTGCCTAATTATAGGTTGTCTATTAGTGCCGAATCGTCTATAAATCGTCCGCACTTTTCGAATTTATTGCCTGGCAAGAGGTATGTGAATGACTATTTCTATCAAATTGGCAACCCTGACCTGAAAGCATCTAATGACTACTTGTTTATGATGCAAAATCGTTTTTGGGGATTCTTAAATTTAAGCCTAAGATATTTTCGTTCGAATAATAATATACAACAAGTGTTCCTAGAGGATTCGCAGAACATGTCGTATTCAACTTATCTCAATGCCTCGAATAAGAGTGTCGCCAGCATTTACTTACACGCACCATTTGAACTATTTGATGGGAAACTTTACGGGGATGTGAGCGGGCAAGTGTTTTTCACAAAATACGATAACATAAATCCGCTATTAGAAATCAACAATGATAAAGTGAATATTTCGGCACAAATATATGCGGATATTTATTATGATATAACTGACAGACTCTCGATAGAACTGGGCTCTGAAATCCTCCTAAAAAGTTATAATTTACAATATACGGTTGAGCCAAGATGGCGTATGAAGGCTGCTGCTTCGTATTCTTTTATGCCCAAAAAACAGCTTATTTTAGCGGTCGAGGGGCAAAATCTCTTTAGCAGTTTTGATACTTCAGCCTTTATAGAGTACAGTCAAAATACAATGCAGCTAAATCGTTATGCCGCAGGGCCAATCGTCTCGCTATCGCTAAAATACAAATTCAACAAAGGCTCAAAAGTCGATTATCGTGACAACACGAGCGACTTTAGCCGTATGAAATAATAATCACGCAAAAATCAATGAACACTATGAAAAAACTAATTGCAACAACAATGTTATGCCTAGCGCTAAGCACTCCTTGGGTAATGGCTCAATCGGATGTCGAAATTAATATTAAACACAAAAAAGCGGATTATTGGATTGAGGTGGCAGACAAAAATTGCGGCGCTACTTCTAATAAAATCAACTCCTATGGCACTCATTATGTTTGGAACGGGAGTGCCGATGCCAAAACTAGAGCAATTATGGGTGAGGGTGCTAGCGAAGTTGGCGCGGCGTGTAAAAATTTTAGAGGTGGAGATGCCGAGGGATGGCGCTTGCCAACTGCTTCTGAAGTTAGATTTATGATGAATCGATTTGAATTAAGCAGTAATCACGCAGTCTTGCGCGCCGAGCGTGGCGATAAAACCGGGT
>CAMQUV010000124.1 GCA_947037995.1 uncultured Rikenellaceae bacterium | reverse complement strand
ACCCAGACTACCCATACTGCTCATATTGCTAATGATGAAGTCAATATTGATACTACGGCTATAATTATTGCGGAAAAAACAATTACTCCACAAGAAAGTATCAATGAAAAGCCCGTATCGAAAATTACATCTAAGCCGAAGGAAACCATACAGAAAAAAACTACGCCGAGTAAGAAAACGCACAACGCGTCGCCTAAATATAAAAAAATCGACAGCCTATCCATAGCCACTAGTGACAAAACTAAACTGGTAATTAAACCAATATACCTTAGACATACCACTGCGGTAATCCCAATCGAGAATTCGAATAACCCTAACTTTAAACGATTCTTGTCAGAGCTAAGAGCGAAACCTCAAACCAGAATTGCTATTGCCGGAGACTCGTATATTGAGGGCGACATACTCTCACAAGACATTCGGGCAAACCTGCAAACAATGTATGGCGGAGAAGGCGTCGGATTTCTTCCTATTTCGTCGCCTATAACGGGATTCAGACGAAGCGTAAAACATAGTTTTAATGGATGGAGCAGTATTAATGTATTGAACCGCTCTAGGTCTAATCATTACCTTAACGGCTATATATTCTACCCGTCCGAAGGGGCGTGGGTGAAGTATAGCGGAACAACGTATCGCCCTCATTTAAGTAGCTTTACCCAAGCGAAACTAATGTTTATAAACACTGGTAAGACTAAAATTAAGGCAACTGTAAATGGCAAGTACGACACAGTTTTCACCCCTAAATCGAGCGATAAACTGCAAGTAATCACTATACAAGACACAATGCAAAACATTCGGTTTAGCTTTACTAACGTAAATGGGTTTAGTGCGTACGGTGCGATGCTGGAGAGTGAAAGTGGAATCCTCGTTGATAATCACTCTGTGCGTAGTTATTCGGGGCTTGCGTTAGCAAACTTGCGTACCAAACTAATGAGTGAGGCGCAGAACAGTCATTATGTAGACCTCGTAATATTGCAATACGGTCTAAACGCTGTAAATATTGGGACTAGCAAATATGCTGGTCAACTCTACAACATAATTAACCGCATAAAAGCAGTTATGCCCGGAACAGCTATACTTGTGATGAGTATTGGTGATGGCGAAGAGAGAGTTTCGGGGAAATGGCAAACAAAGAAACAGGTCTTACAGATGGAAGCAATGCAAAGAGCAGTTGCTTTGAAATGTAATGTGGCGTTTTGGAGCACGATGCAAGCGGCGCAAAAACACGGAGGGATACATAGCTTTGTGAAAAATGGGTGGGCAGCCAAAGATTACCTACACCTCTCTCCTAAGGGTGGGACAGTACTGGCTACTATGCTTACTGATGCTATACAACAATCCGAAAAATCAAACCAATAAAACAAAATACGCATCTAGTGAAAATGAAAACTCAACATACATATATTACAGCACTAGCTATGCTGCTGACTTGTATGGCTATGCTTGTAGTTTTGCCCGTTACAAAGGCGACTACACATAGTAACCAGAGTTATGTTGACCCAATGAGATACCACTTTGTCAATACCTCGAGGAATTTTATTTCAGACCCTCACGGAACATTAAACCTGTTTTACGATAACCTCAAAATTCTTTCGTCACTTAAAGGTGCTGAAACCACTAACTCCGAACCCATACAAATTCCAATAATTCATTTTGGCGACTCGCATACACAGGGAGGCTACGGCACGGAAGTGACAAGGAGGCAACTGCAGCGTAAATTTGGTAATGCAGGAAGAGGAGTAGTCACTCCGCTAAAACTTTCGCGCTCTAATGAGCCTCGCGATTACTCTATATCCTCTAACACCTCGTTTGTGGCAACGCGAATTGTATCGCGCACTACAACCAATAATGCAGGCATTACGGGGATATGCATTAAGCCCAATAATACGAATTCGCAGTTTCAAATCTCGCTGATTGACACACCTGACGACCCATTACATTATGACTTTACAAGAGTTCGAGCTCTACACAGTCCTAATGCTCCACTTATTACTACGGACACTCAGAACATAAACCAAAATTCGTTTAATGAAAGTCACAACGACTGCGAAACAATTATTGAGCTGGAGAAACCGTGTAATAAAATCACACTGCAGACTTATGCACATAACAATTTTAAGGCAGGAGAGTTCTATGGCTTTAGCCTCGAGAATAATCATAATGGGGTAATATATCACTCTATTGGCGTTAATAGTGCTACGTATAGACATTGGGGGCTCCTAACCAAGCCTGCACAACAATCTGCCGTGCTGTGCCCTAAGCTGATTATAGTATCGCTCGGCGCAAACGAAACTGTGGCGCGAAATGTAGAGAAAGATGTGGTCTATCAGCAAATCCACAGTTTTATCGCAAAACTGCGTGTGGCTAACCCGAAAACACCTATAGTACTAACTACGCCGGTCGAAACAATGAGGCGCTCTAATGGTCGGAATTATCCCAATAAATCGTATGTTGAGGTGACTGAGGTGATAAAACAATATGCTGTTGATAAAAAACTTGCGTTTTATGACCTTTATAATATTATGGGAGGGGCGAACTCCTCGCTACTACTCGAACAAGAAAAATTACTGAGACCCGATAAAATTCACTTTACTATCGAAGGATATAAACTACAGGGAAACCTACTTTACAGCGCACTAATTAATAGCTATGACAGATATATTAGAGAAAATAACTAAACTACTCACCTATAACCCGGCCGAGCCGCTTATATTTACTACTGGATTGTTCCTGTGGCTGTTTGCTGCGTTTGCACTGTTCTATGTGTTGATGCAGAAAACCACGAGTCTAAGAATTATTTATCTGGCCCTTTTTTCGCTATTCTTTTACTATAAAACTAGTGGGATATTTTTCCTGCTTCTTGTGTTTACAGCGACATCAGACTTTGCTATCGGCCACCTTATTGCCATAGCCCGAACCAAAAAATCACGCAAAATTCATCTCGCTACTAGTATAGCTATTAATGTTGGAATACTTGTGTACTTTAAATACACCAATTTCTTTATTGATACAATCAATAATTTCATTAGCGACCCACTCGAATTTCAAAATATATTTCTGCCCATTGGTATAAGCTTCTTTACGTTCCAGTCAATGAGTTATACAATAGATATCTACCGAGGCCGAATAAAACCACTTGATAGGTGGGTTGATTATCTTCTCTATGTGTCGTTTTTTCCTCAACTTGTTGCAGGGCCAATCGTGCGAGCGCGAGATTTTATACCGCAAATAAGAAAGAAAAACCCACTCGTTACACGCGAAATGTTCTCCCGTGGGGTGCTGCTTATTATATTTGGACTATTCAAAAAAGCAGTAATTTCGGACTATATCTCGATGAGCTTTGTCGATAGGGTATTCGATGCACCTACACTTTATACCGGTCTTGAGAATTTTATGGCCGTTATGGGCTACTCAATACAAATATATTGTGACTTCTCGGGCTACTCTGATATGGCAATAGGGATTGCCCTGCTTCTGGGGTTTCACTTTAATATAAACTTTAATTCGCCATACAAATCTGCCTCAATAACAGAGTTTTGGCGTAGATGGCATATATCGCTTAGCTCTTGGCTGAAAGATTATCTATATGTTTCGATGGGAGGCAATAGGAAAGGTAAAGCTCGAACGTACCTGAACCTCGTTGTCACAATGTTGTTAGGTGGGTTATGGCACGGAGCAGCACTAAGATTTCTTGTCTGGGGTGCTATTCACGGTGCAGCACTCGCTATTCATAAATTACTTCTTTCGGTTTTCCCAGCGATGAAGGTCGAGGGAGGGGAGATGAGGAGGATACCTCGAATACTTGGAATTACTATTACTTTTATGCTTGTTAGTGCCAGTTGGGTGTTCTTTAGGGCTAAAAATATGGGCGATGCAATTGATATGTTTCACCGTATCGGCACAGCGTTCCATATAGAGATTTTTTGGGATTTTGTCAAAGGATACCCAGCTGTCGTGTCATTGATTGTATTGGGATTTTTGCTGCATTTTACAAGTGATAAAATTGAGGCTAGAACATATGAGATTTTCAATAAATTACCTGTTGCAATTTATCCGTTGGCACTTGCACTAACGATATTTTTGGTAATGCAAACTCGCACTGGTGGGGTGCAGCCGTTTATATACTTTCAGTTCTAAGGACAACCCACAATCTACAGGCTTTTTGGCAATTAACAATCAGCGGCGGTGCTAACAGCACTCGAGTTCTTCCCCCCAGCCGCACTGATAAATCAGCACGACAGGCCGCTTTTACCAACCAGCAAACCGCCCCCTCCCACAAGCAACATAATGCCAATCATCAGTCGAGAGCCGCCCCCACGGCTCAGACTGAAACTGGTATTTCAGCCTCACCTCGGCTCTCGATATCCAAACAATTAAATACTGGCATAGGCGAAGCTAAGAATGTCGAAGGCCTCCCCCAGCCGGAGATGTTCTAAAGAACAACCCCGACAGGCCTTCGAATCCAGAAATCAAACATAAGGCGCAAATTGCAGCCTTCGATACCAAAACAAAAAGAGCAAACCCCAAACCCACCCCAGTAAGTACGTGTGTGCAGTGAAGTCTTCGCTACTAGGGCGGTGATAGCACAAAGCTGCAG
>CAMQUV010000123.1 GCA_947037995.1 uncultured Rikenellaceae bacterium | reverse complement strand
ATTGGTCACGGCGGATTGCTGACGATGCAATTTTCCTCGAAAATTCAGCGGCGGCTGGGGGAATCCGCCGTTGGGGTGCGTTAGTTTGTTTCGTGTATATTGGTTTTAGTTGGCATTATCAAAAAGCAACCCTCCCCAGCAATCGCGTGATTACTGGGGAGGGTTAGTTATAGCTAAACTGCAATAAAATATTTATGTTAAAGTGTTGGTAACTTTTATTTTTTCACAGTATAGCTGTTGGTTGTCTGGGGAGATTAGTTTTTAAAGAATCTGTTATATAGACCTTCAAAGATTTGTCCGTGTCTCGCTTCGTCTTTACACATTTCGTGAACTGTATCGTGAATAGCGTCAAGGTTAAGTTCTTTGGCTCTAGTAGCGATACGTTTTTTATCGATACAGGCACCATTTTCGGCATCCATACGCATTTTGAGGTTAGTTTTGGTATCTGCCGCAACGACTTCTCCAAGTAGTTCTGCAAATTTAGCAGCGTGTTCAGCTTCTTCGAAGGCGATTCTTTTGTATGCTTCGCCTACTTCAGGGTATCCTTCTCTATCGGCTTGTCTGCTCATAGCTAGGTACATACCTACTTCGGTACATTCCCCCATAAAGTGAGCTTTGAGTCCTTCAACGACTTCTGCATCAACTCCTTGTGCGACTCCGATTCTGTGTTCGTCAGCCCAGGTAAGTGCTCCTTCGGTTTCGATATGTTCTTGGAATTTTTCTTTAGGTTGTTTACATTGAGGGCAAGTATCAGGTGCTTGTTCTCCAGTGTGCACGTATCCGCAGACTGTGCATATCCATTTTTTAGACATAGTTTTGGTGTTTTTTGTGGTTTATTTTCGTGTTATTAATTATTGTTACGCTTCTCATTATATAGATAAGAGTTGTACTTTAGTTTAGGTTCTTTTTTTTGCGGAGGCATTTTTTGCAAGTTCCGTGTATATATAGGTGTGCTTTATCTATTTCGAAGTCTGTAAGGTCTTCTAGTATTGCAGTTTGTTTTTGTTTTGAGATAACGATATCGTAAAGTTCGTTACATTGGTTACATTTGAAGTGACCGTGTAGTGAGGTATCGGCGTCGAATCTTTTTTCGTCGCCTTCTATTGTTAGTGCGAGGATAAGGTTGTTGTTGGCAAGTAGGTTGAGCGTGTTATATACTGTAGCTCTTGATAGCGAAGCTATTTTCGGGCTAAGCGTTTCGAAGACGCATTCTGCCGAAGGGTGCGATGTAACAGAGCATAAGTGGTGCAGTATTGCGACTCTTTGGCTCGAGGGTCTGATTCCTTTTCCAATGAGTAGCTGTTTGACTTGTTCTGTTGTTCTATTAAGTTTCATTATTGTAAGTAGTCTGTAATGTAATACGCTGTCTAATAAGTGTTTTCTAAGTTTGGTTTTTTAGACTGAGTACAAAGATAGGTGAAAAAAATGATATAACCAAAAAAGTTAGAGTTTTTTTAGTTCGATTCTAAAAATGGAGCCTTTATCTGTTTCGCTCGAGAGCACAAAGATTTTGCCTTTGTGATACTGTTCAACGATTCTTTTACTGAGTGAGAGTCCTAGTCCCCATCCTCTAGTTTTGGTTGTATATCCGGGTTTAAATATAGTTTTCCAGGATGTTTTTGGGATTCCTTTTCCGGTGTCTTTAACGTCAATAATTATATATTTTGAGTTTTGCGAGAGCGTAACATCTATATATCCTTTTCCGGCAAGTGCGTCCAGGGCATTTTTGAAGAGATTTTCCAGTACCCATTCAAACAGTGACGGATTTATGAGTGCTTGCAGTGGCATATCTGTTGTGCTTTGTAGTTTAAGGAATACGGCTTTGGGTATTCTGGTTTGGAAGTAGTCTGTAACCGATTGTACGGTATGGTATATATTTGTAGGCGTGGTAATTGTGGTTGAGCCAATTTTAGAGAATCTTTCGGCAACTTTCATCAGTCTAATTATGTCTTTATCCATTTCGTCGACAATTTCGGGCGTACTGGGTTGTGTTCGGAGATATTCCACCCACCCAAGCAGGGAGCTGGTAGGTGTGCCCAGTTGGTGGGCGGTTTCCTTGCTCATCCCGACCCATATTTTGTTTTGTTCACTTTGTTGTGCCGAGCGGAAGGTCATCATAGCGAGCATAAGAAATACGCCTATAATAACTATTTGTATTAGGGGGAACCAGTAAAGTCCTTGTAGGAGTAGTGATTCGTCGTAAAATACGGTGTTACTCCTACCGTTCGAGAGCTGTATGACTATTGGTGGTCTGTCTGCCGAGGCCATTTTTTCGAGGGTAGAGCGTAGTCGCTTTGGTTTATTGATTTTGTTCGAGTCTATGTTTTGCGACCATTGCACTTGTAGGAATTCATCTATAATGATTGCCGGTATGGAGGTGTTTTCGTCTACGAGTGAGGCGAATAGGGCGCTTCTGCCGTCGCCGAGCGCTTGGAGTCTCATCGAGTGTGACCACAGCTGCACTTCGCGGTGCTCCTTGTGAGCAAGTTCCGATGCTATATAATTGGAATAGATAAGGGAGCCGATTCCTATAATAGAACCGATGACCAGAAAGGCTATTTTTGCTATAAATGAATTTGAGTAGCGCATAATTTAATTGTGTTTCGAGCGTATGTAACAAATATAGGTATGTTTTTTTGAAAAACACACTATCAATGGATAAATTGTGATATTTTTTTGAGGGCTCTTTTAAATTCCGGGTAGAATAGCTCTGTCGCAGCTCTCTTTTGCTTGCTTGTCGGAGCGCTGATTTCCCGTGGAATTATTCGTAAACTTTAGCGTGGTGCGAAGTTTTGCAGTGAAATTAATTTTGTGTTTTGCTCTAGTTGGGTAGGTGGAATTTCGGGGTTGGTGTGGGGTGGTGAAGCGGTGTTGAAATTATACTCGCGCAAAAAAATATATAATTTCCCCTCTTTTTATTTGTATATGACCAAACTGTTTATTAACTTTGTCAATCAAACGACCCCTTAACAGCATTACCATTGCAAACTAATTCAACTGTATTACATAAATGGAACTAAAAAAATCCCCTAAAGCTGACCTAAATAACAAAAAAGTTATTTTCACTCTAATCGGACTCTGTGTAGCCCTTATGGTTACTATCTTTATCTTTAGACTCAGCGAATCTGAACAAATTATCGAACAACTCGACAACAACATTACTGCCTCGGAAGCGGATATGGTCGAAGTTACGATTCAAGAAGAAAAACCTAAACCAGAACCCGAAAAAACTAAACCGATGGCAGCGTCGGAACTTATCAATATCGTGAAAAATGATACCAAAATCGAACACGATATGTCAATGTTTGACGAACTCGACGACTTTGACCTCGATATGCAAGTTGAATACGGTGCCGATTACGCCGGTGAAGACGAAATCGCCGAAGAATCACCAGTGCTATTCGCCGAAGAATCTGCACTCTTTAACGGAAAAGACGGTGCGACAGAATTCTCTAGATGGTGTCAAGCGAATATTACATACCCACCCCTAGCTATCGATAACGGTATACAAGGGCGCGTTATGCTTTCTTTCGTAGTCGAACCTAGCGGAAAACTCTCTAATATCAAAATCCTTAGAGGTGTTGATAAAGAACTCGATAACGCTGCACTCGCTGTTATTAAAAAAGCACCTAATAAATGGGTGGCTGCCAAAAATAACGGAAGACCGGTTAGACTCGTTATTAATATCCCTATCGTATTCCAACTCGAACAATAATTGTTATTCCAAATGTGCGTTTCATAGTGACTATAACTCACCACAACACGCATAACATATAATAATTCTTATAATTGATTGCCACGCCCTTTGTCTAGTTTTTAAATGTAAAACTATATCAAGTGCGTGGCTATCTAATTTTAAACGACTATCCCAGACTCAAACAACACCCCACTCAACACGCACCATACACGCCACGCTAACCGCTATCTATAATACCGCCAGCTGCGGATGATGCCTAATGATAACGTGGATGATACCCCCCCATTATAACTATATAGACTATACTATGCACGAACATACTGATAACTCCCCTGAAAAAACTGTGCTCGTTGGTATTATTAAAAATAAAACCGATGAAACTTTTATTAATGACTATCTCGATGAACTCGAATTCCTAGCTCTTACAGCAGGAGCAATCACCGAAAAAAGATTTACACAAAAACTACCCAACCCCGACAAAAAAACTTTCGTGGGGAAAGGGAAACTCGAAGAAATTAAAAAGTATATCGAAGAAAATGAAATCGACTGCATTATCTTTGATGACGAACTCTCACCGTCGCAACAACGAAATGTTGAAAGAGAAATCAAAATCAAAATCCTTGATAGAACTCACCTTATACTAGATATATTCGCCAAAAGAGCGCAAACAGCTTACGCTAAAACTCAAGTCGAACTGGCGCAATCACAATACCTGCTGCCTAGACTTACGGGGCTGTGGACTCACCTTGAAAGACAAAGAGGGGGGATTGGTATGAGAGGTCCAGGGGAAACCGAAATCGAAACCGATAGAAGGGTGATTAGAGATAAAATCGCGTCGCTCAAAAAAGACCTTGTCAAAATAGATAGACAAATGGCATCCCAAAGGTCTAACCGCGGGGCTATGG
>CAMQUV010000122.1 GCA_947037995.1 uncultured Rikenellaceae bacterium | reverse complement strand
CGAGATAATGAGCGGTGACTGGAGTTCAGACGTGTGCTCTTCCGATCTGCGAAGAAGTGGCCAGAATCGCTGCCAAAAATATCAACCGCGAAATTGATAAACTTAAAAAACAATTCGATGCCTCCGAAATTGAATACACAATTATGGCGGCACTCTCAATTGCAATGGAAAACCACATTAATATACAAAAATTAAATAACAATATCAATAAAAACCAAATCAATAACATAAATAACAAAATCAACGAATTCTTTGAAAAATAATATGGGAGAAAGTGTCAGGCTTGCTTTGCGAAACTAACAATTTAAAATTGGGAAGGGATTGCCTCGGCGATAAAAACAGGCTTCATCCACGCTCCCCCGGGAAGTGGACTTTCATTAACAGGCAACTGGAAAGGTAACAGTAGACGTTTCAAACCTTTGGGCACCATCCTAAAAATGTTTGATGAGTAGTTTTTCGTCAAACCACTAGCCTAACATCAAGCTTTCTCCCTACTTTTTTTTAACACAAAATAATAAATCTTAAATCTTAATATAAATAACTAAAATCCCTATGGAAACACTAACTATTGTAATTGTCTCTGTAGTTTCTATATTAGTAACTGGTATAATAACTTACTTTGCTACATATAAATCTACCGAAAAAAGACGTGCCGTAATCCTTAAAGATGCCGAAAATGACGCCGAACTTCTCAAAAAAGAGAAAATCCTACAAGCCAAAGAAAGATTCATCCAACTAAAAGCTGACCACGAAAAAAACGTTAATGAGAAAAATGCTCGTATCTCGCAGATTGAAGCCAAAATCAAAAACGAACTACAACAAACGCAAAACGCCTCTAACGAACTAGCCCGCAAAGAAAAAGATTTCGAAAATACCAAAAATAAAGTCGAAAGAGAACTAGCTGCACTAGAATCTAGAAAAAACGAAGTCGAGAAAATGGCCGCTGGCCAAAAAGAACTTCTAGAACAAATTAGCAACTTTACACAAGAAGAGGCCAAAAATCAACTTATCGAACTCGTTAAAGTTGACGCCAAAAGCGAAGCAATGTCTATCGCTAACGATATTATCGAAGAGGCTAAACTTACTGCAAATAAAGATGCCAAAAAAATAGTCGTCCAAACTATTCAACGCGTAGCTACTGAAACTGCACTCGAAAACTCGGTTACTGTATTCAATATCGAATCAGACGAAGTGAAAGGTAGAATTATCGGACGCGAAGGACGTAACATCAGAGCGCTCGAAGCTGCTACTGGTATCGAAATTATTGTCGATGATACGCCCGAAGCTATTATACTTTCAGGATTCGACCCCGTTAGACGCGAAATCGCGAGACTAGCGCTACACCAACTTGTTACAGATGGTAGAATACACCCTGCACGTATTGAGGAAATTGTTACGAAAGTCCAAAAACAAATCGAAGAGGAAATCATTGAAGTCGGTAAACGTACCGCTATTGACCTCGGTATTCACGGACTACACCCCGAAATCATTAGACTGATTGGGAAAATGAAATACCGCTCGTCGTATGGCCAAAATCTTCTGCAACACTCCAGAGAAGTCGCAAACCTTGCGGGTACTATGGCAGCAGAACTTGGACTTAATGCCACACTAGCCCGTAGAGCAGGACTGCTTCACGATATTGGTAAAGTGCCGGATGACGAACCAGAACTTCCGCACGCTATCATTGGTATGAAAATCGCGGAAAGACTCAAAGAAAAAGCCGAAGTTATTAATGCTATCGGTGCTCACCACGACGAAATCGAAATGACTTCACTCATCTCTCCTATCGTTCAAGTGTGTGATGCTATCTCAGGCGCAAGACCAGGAGCGAGACGCGAAGTAGTCGAAAGCTATATCAAACGTCTTAAAGAAATGGAAGACCTAGCGCAAGCACACGAAGGTGTAATCAAAACCTATGCTATTCAAGCTGGTAGAGAACTTCGCGTAATTGTAGGCTCTGAAAAAATCTCAGACAATGACTCAGAACTTCTTGCTCACGATATCGCTAAGAAAATTCAAGACGAAATGACATACCCTGGACAAGTTAAAGTAACCGTTATTAGAGAAACAAGAGCGGTTAGCTATGCCAAATAAAAAAATCCTACAAAGTGTCGAGCTACTAGCCCCGGCACTTAATACTCACATCGCGCGCTCGGCAATTTTGTCGGGCGCGGATGCTATATATATAGGCCCACCGAAGTTTGGGGCACGAACTGCAGCAGCAAACTCGATGAAAGACATTGAGGAGTTATGCAAGTTCGCCCATCAATTCCACGCTAAGGTTTTCCTTACGACTAATACCCTGCTGCTCGAAGAGGAACTCAAAGAAGCCGAACAGCTAGCACACGAAGCGTGGGACGCTGGTGTCGATGCGCTAATTGTGCAGGATATGGCATACCTAAATATGCAATTACCGCCTATTGAGCTGCACGCCTCCACGCAGACAACCAATCTTTCGGCATCTAAAGTTAATGCACTGCATCAGGCTGGGTTTGCGAGAGTGGTGCTCGAACGAGCGCTCACACTCAACGAGATTGTAAATATTAGTAGCAATACTAAGGCAGAACTCGAAGCGTTCATACACGGTGCAATATGCGTTGGCTATAGCGGCGCTTGCACGTTGAGTGGCTACCTCGCCAACGGACGAGGCGGAAACAGGGGAGCTTGCGCACAGTCGTGCAGAGCAAACTATAATCTATTGGATAGTACAGGGAGGTTGTTACGTAAGAACGAGCCTTTATTGTCTGTACAAGACTTTGCTTTAGGAGGTAATATTATGGGATTAGTTGAGGCAGGGGTGAATTCGTTAAAGATTGAGGGGAGATTAAAAGACGAACGTTACGTGGTTAATAATGTGGCATACTACGATAAGATATTGCGTGATAACGGTGTCCCTCGAACATCTTTGGGTCGGAGTGAGATAGGGTTTGAGCCAAATCCGCTGAAGAGTTTTTCACGCTCATCGGGAACATATTTTTTCCTGGACAAGCGAGCAACAGTGGGCGCAGCGACAAAGTCGTTGGGCGAAACTATCGGAACAGTCCAAAAAATTAATGGCTTTGACATCACGTTAGACAGGTTGCCATTTGTGTTGAACAATGGCGATGGAGTGTGCTGGAGCGATGGTACAGGGCAAGTTTTCGGTGCAAATATCAATGGTACGAGGGGTAATATATTGTTACTAAGCAATTTAAGTGGAATTAAAGTTGGGATGACGATATATCGAAATTTAGACATAAGTTTCAAGCCCGAGCAGGGTCTTAGGCGCCAGATTGCGGCGTCGATAATTGTCACTGACAAAGAGATAGCAGCACAGGTAGAAGGTTTTGAGCTTGTTTCGTTGGGATTAGAATACGATGATATAGCAAAAAATTCGGAGGCAGCACGTGCGAATATAATAAAGATTTTGATGAAGAGTGGCGACACTATTTTCAAGATTGAGGATGTCGACATACAGTGTGCGGAGGTGCCGTTCATACCGAATTCGTTATTAGCATCGCTTCGCCGTGAGTTATTGAATCAGTTGACGGAGAGTATTTTCGGGGGATATGTTAGGCGTGAACGCACTGGTGTTCAGGCATTAAGCGAGTGTACGGATGGCGGATTGGAGGCAGTAAATATTTCCAATTCACTTGCGTCTAAGTTTTATATGGAGCGCGGTTTTGCAACAATGAGCAATGCCTCAGAGGTTTCAAACAGCTATACGGATATAAGATTAATGGTTAGTCGTTATTGTTTGCGTCGGGAGCTGGGTATTTGCGGTGACAGCACTCCATTATATTTGGAGAACAACGGTCGTACATTAGAGTTACGTTTTGACTGTAAATTGTGCGAAATGAGTATTTGGGCTAAATAAATCATTTTTTTACAACTCTAGGAGCCACTGTAATAGCTGTGTCTATGCCAGTTAACTAAGGTGTTAGGGAACCTATTATGTTGTAGTATGATTTTATAAATACGCCACATTGCTTTAGTGATTTCAACTTTTCTAATCGACAAGCCTCCAAAACTACACCCAATACGAACAAAATGCAGGCTTTGACACAAACAATTACAACTTACAAAGCCAACTGGCAATTGACCCTCAGCGGCGGACCCCCCCCCCCCCGCCGCTGTATACACAGCGACTGCAATCCGCCGTGACCAATTACCAACCAACCAACCAACCAAATTGCAGGCTATGCCCTGCGAGCCAAAGCCTCCCCGTGCGGAGGCTCGCTTACTGGTGCGAGAACCTCCACAGGCTTTGACTCGCAAACCAAAATAAAAAGAGCGAAAACCACCAGCCCCCAAACAATTAAACAAATGGTATAGGCGAAGCTAAGAATATCGAAGGCCTCCCCTTGCCGGAGATGTTCTAATAGAACACCCCCAACAGGCCTTCGAAACCCACCCTAAACAAAAGGAGTAAACTCAATCATTAAGTACTGTTACCTTGCTAGCATAACTTCGGCAGCTATCAGCCAGCGAGCCAAAGGTGCCAACGGCACACGAGTTCTTCCCCTTTCGGATGCTCGGTGGCAACGCCACTTGAAAATTGCCTGTCGGGGTTATCTCCACAGGCTTTGTCTCAACAAGCAAACCACCAACAGGCCTTCGAATCCAAAACATAAAACAAACTAGCCCCCACACCAAAACAACATAATGCCAATCATCAGTCGAGAGCCGCCCCCACGGCTCAGACTG
>CAMQUV010000121.1 GCA_947037995.1 uncultured Rikenellaceae bacterium | reverse complement strand
TTTCCATTTTAGAGTATAAATATAATGAGGTTTTTGTTTTATAATTTGGATACAAATATAGTAAAAAAAGCAGACACGCACAAACCATTGTTGGTAAGTGCGTGCAGCTTATTTAAAAAAGAGTTTTATCTTTTAATCTCGATTTATTTGGTTGCCTCAAGTGCAAGTTTTTCGAATTTTTCGTATTGCTCTTTGAACTCATCGCGACGTGGGAAATACAGTTGTTTTAGTAGGTCTATAACGTCCACATTTTCAGGTTTAAGCTCGTGAGCTTTTTCAAGTTTAGCGATAGCATCAGATTGTACTTTGAATCCTTGGGCAATCATTTTGTTATAACCTTCGGTATCATTGATGTCAAGTTTTTCGGCAGCTTTTCTAATATCTTCTGATTCAAGAATCTTCATAATAGAATAGTTATAATAAGCCGTGTAGAACTCAGGGTTCATCACAATAGCTCTTTCAAGTGCAGCATAAGCAGAAGGTTTGTCGCCCATTTCGTTATAGATAGAGCTTTCGACAAGAATTAATGAGATATTAGCTGTGTCAAGTGATTGCGCCTGTTTGATAAGTGTTACGATTTTACTTTTGTCTTGTTTGCCAAGTACATAAGCGTTAATCATACTATTAAGTAGCGTAGTATTTGTAGGATATTTAGCAAATCCAACTTCTAGTACTTCAATAGCTTTAAGGTATTCTTGTTGGTCAGAATAGATTTGTGAAAGATAGAAATATGACATTCCTTCTTGTGAGCTTCCTGCTTCCAAAAGTTTTTCAAAAATGCCTTGCGCCTCTTTCAAGTTTTTAGCCTCATACGATGCAATACCAGCGTAGTATAGGTAAGCTGTGTCCAACGTGTTGAAAAGTTGCCCTACGATAACAGATTGTTTGAATAGTTCAGCTGCTTCTTGTGATTTACCAAGCGAATAGTATGCCATACCATCAGTTTGGTATAGGCCTTGTAGTTGTTCTGCTGCAATAGCACCTTTGCCACTACCTTCGAAGATAGTTGGGTCGATAGCTTTGGCCGAAACAAGTGTGTTGTACGACGTTTCAAGAGCGTTTTCTACAAGTACAGTAGTAGGAATCCAGAACGTAATAACGTTTGCTTCGTTAGAGTAAAGTTCGAAATGTGGGTAAAGATGTTTTGTATATTTAACACCATCAACTTCAATCTCTTCAGCCGATTGTGGTTGTCCAATCAACGCAACAGTTTGGTCAACAAGCATTCCTTGTATCAGTTTGCTCGTGTAGGCATTGGCAGCGCTAATATAGATTTGTGATTTGGCAAGAAGCAGAGCCGCAGTCTCGCCTTTTTTAGCGATTGCAGATTCGTTTTTTGCAAGTTTTTTGTTAAAAGATTCAAGCTCTTTTGATTGACCGTATGATGTAGCAACACTTAGTATTGCAATGGCCATAATAATTAATTTTTTCATCCTAGTAAACTTAATAAATGATTAGTTGTTATTATTTGTATATTATTTGTTTTATTGATTATCTGTCGAATCGTCATTAGACTCAACCGCAATTTCTTCTGCGACTTCAACTACAGTATCTACTGTTGTCTCAACGTTTGTACCATCCTCAGTAACAGCAACAATTATTGGGTTGCCATCTTCGTCTAATACAATTTCGTCTTCATCAGATTTTGGAACCGCAATCACCGAGGCAATCGAGTCATTTTTCCTAAGATTGATGACTTTTACACCTTGTGCGGCACGTCCTGTAAGTCTAATGTCACCGACAGGGATACGAATAGTAAGTCCCGAGCGATTAATCATCATAAGGTCGTATTCGTCTGTAACCGATTGGATAGAGATAAGGTGTCCTGTTTTTTCAGTAACCGAAATAGTTTTGATACCTTTTCCAGCACGAGTTTGCACTCTATAATCATCAATATCAGTACGTTTACCGAATCCGTTTTCAGAAACGACAAGGATTTCGCCTTTATTTTCGGGTGTAACAGTAAGCATTCCAATAACTTTATCGTCATTTTCGAGATTGATACCTCTCACACCAGCCGCAGTACGGCCGATAGCACGAGCATCTTTTTCGTCAAATCGGATAGATTTACCGTTGCTAGTTGCCATAACGATATGGTCATTACCCGAGGTAAGTCTAGCCGCGATAAGTTGGTCATCTTCTTTGAAAGTGATAGCATTAACCCCATTAGTACGTGGTCTTGAGTATGCTTCGAGTGACGTTTTCTTGATGATACCTTTTTTGGTACACATCACAATAAAGTTGTTATTAATATAGTCATCGTCCGCGAGGCTTTTGACATTAATATAAGCTTTAACTTTATCTTCGCCATCGATTTGAATAACATTTTGGAGCGCTCTACCTTTAGAAGTTTTCGTTCCTTCCGGAATTTCATATACTTTAAGCCAGAAGCATTTACCTTTTTCTGTAAACAGAAGTAGGGTATTATGCATTGTCGTAACGTACATATGTTCGATAAAGTCTTCATCTCTGGTAGCCGAGCCTTTGGAGCCTATGCCGCCTCTTGATTGTGTTCTATATTCGGCAAGTGCAGTACGTTTGATATATCCCAGGTGAGATATAGTAATAACGACTTCTTCGTCCGCATAGAAATCTTCAGGGTTGAATTCGCCAGCAGAGAAAACAATTTCCGACCTTCTTTCGTCACCATATTTTTCTTTGATTTCAAGAAGTTCGTCTTTAATCACTTTAAATTGCATTGATTCATCGCCAAGAAGTGTTGTAAAATACTCAATCATTCTGCTTTTTTCATCAAATTCGGCTTGCAGTTTGTCTCTTTCGAGTCCCGTAAGTGCACGCAGTCTCATATCAACAATAGCAGCCGCTTGTAGGTCGGAAAGGCTAAATGTACTAATAAGTCCTAGTTTTGCGTCATCCGGAGTTTTAGCAGCACGAATAATTTTGATTACCTGGTCGATATTATCTTGTGCAATAAGCAGTCCTTCAAGGATATGCGCTCTTTTCTGAGCTTGCTCAAGGTCGAATTTAGTTCTTCTAATAATTACGTCGTGTCTATGTTCGACGAAATATTTGATAAGTTCCTGAAGGTTGAGCGGCATCGGTCTTCCCTTAACCAGCGCGATATTATTAACCGAGAACGACGTTTGCATAGCCGAATGTTTGAACAGGTTGTTCAGCACCACAGATGCAACAGCGTCAGTTTTGATAATAATAACGACTCTCATTCCGTTTCTATCGGACTCATCATTAATATATGAAATACCTTCGAGTTTACCATCATTAACAAGCTCGGCGATTTTCTTAATCATCTCCGCTTTATTCACCATATATGGTATTTCGTTAACTATAATACAGGTTCTACCCGTAGCGGTAGTTTCGATATCAGTTTTGGCTCTCATTACGACTCTTCCGCGTCCTGTATGGTACGCCTCTTTTACTCCTTCGTAGCCATAAATAATTCCTCCAGTAGGGAAATCAGGTGCTTTGATAATAGGAATAAGCTCGTCGATAGTAATTTCGGGATTGTCAATGTAAGCAGTGATAGCATCAATTGTATCCGTAAGGTTATGTGGCGCCATATTAGTAGCCATTCCTACCGCGATTCCCGAGGTGCCATTAACAAGCAAAAGAGGGATTTTCGTAGGTAGAACAGTTGGTTCATATATAGAGTCGTCAAAGTTGAGCGAGTGGTCCACAGTATTTTTCTCAATGTCACCCATCACTTCATCCGCTATTTTACGCATACGCGCTTCAGTATAACGCATCGCAGCCGGTGAATCACCGTCAATCGACCCGAAGTTACCTTGTCCATCAACTAGAGGGTATCTAAGCGACCAGACTTGCGCCATTCTCACCATCGCGTCGTAAACAGACGTATCGCCGTGCGGGTGAAATTTACCAAGAACCTCCCCAACAATACGGGCAGATTTTTTGTGCGGTTTATCCGATGTGAGCCCCAGCTCGTTGCTCATTCCAAACAGTACGCGTCTGTGTACCGGTTTAAGACCGTCACGTACATCTGGTAATGCTCTGGAAACAATGACCGACATAGAGTAATCTATGTACGCTGTTTTCATCTCCTCCTCAATATTGACTTTTTTAATTCTTTCGTCCTGAATGTGTGTAAGGTCCTGCATTGATAAATGTTAAATTAATATATTGTTGTCTAAGTTTTTAATTGCCTTTTTCAAGGTGCTAAGATAGACAAAAAAAATGACATAAAATGAATTCATGCGTAAAAAGGGGGTTTTTGTTCGATTAATGACCCATTTTTTCTAAAAACAGTCCCCCTAGATAATTTTATGCCTCAAGATTGATATAAACCCCCTCTCAAATCTTCTACTCGCCTTCTGGCTAAAATAATCTTCTACGCGCCACCACCCACAAAAAAATCCCCTAAAACAAAATAGTTCTAGGGGATTTTATCATTTATATATTTGTATTAAACAAATTCGCTAGTATTATTAGCTTCCAAAGTTATCATACATAATATTTTCCGGTGGTACTCCGAGTGAGTCGAGCATATTAACCACAGCATCAATCATCATAGGAGGTCCGCATAGGTAGTATTCGATATCCTCAGGTGCTTCGTGATTTTTCAGATATTCATCATAAATAACTTGGTGAATAAATCCGGTAGCTCCTTGCCAGTTATCTTCTGGTTGCGGGTCACTCATTGCCACGGTATATTTAAAGTTAGGGCAAGTCTCAGTGATATGGTCAAAATCTTCTTTATAGAACATCTCTCTAAGCGAGCGC
>CAMQUV010000120.1 GCA_947037995.1 uncultured Rikenellaceae bacterium | reverse complement strand
TAGAATTCATTGTACTGCTCCGGTTTAATATCGGCCGGTTTTTTAGTCCACAACGGTGCTACATCATTGATGACGTTGAGCTCGCCAGTCTCTTCCATTTTGCCGTCTTTCCACTCCTCTTTGTTGCCAAAAGAGATTGGTACAGGCAGGAATGAACAGTATTTTTTTAGTAATTCAGAAATTCTAGCTTTTGCCGCAAATTCAGCGCTGTCTTCCGAAATGTATAACGTGATTGATGTGCCTCGCTCTGCTTTTTCGCACTCGCCTAGACTGAAACTTGGCGAACCATCACAGCTCCATTTCACTGCAGTAGCTCCCTCTTGGTGCGATAAAGTAGTGAACTCAACTTTATCGGCAACCATAAATGCAGAGTAAAAACCTAGACCGAAATGTCCAATGATATTCTGGTCTTTGTATTTTTCCATAAATTCACCCGCCCCCGAAAAAGCAATCTGATTAATGTATTTTTCAACCTCTTCCTTTGTCATACCAACACCCTTGTCCGAGATTGTGAGGGTCTTAGCCTCCTCGTCAAGCGTTATGTTGATTGTAAGGTCGCCCAACTCTGATTTGGTTTCGCCCATTCGTGCCAGCGCTTGTACCTTAGTCGTTGCATCTACGGCGTTGCTCACTAGCTCGCGCAAAAATATCTCGTGGTCAGAATAAAGGAATTTTTTGATAATTGGGAAAATGTTCTCGGTTGTTACACCAATTGTTCCGTTTTGTGTCATAATGTTGTAAGTATTTTTTTGATTGTATTTAGTTGTATTTTGACTGTTATACCCTCCAATATTCATACCAAACCCCACCTGCCTGTCAAAATGTCAGTCGGGTGGGGTTAGAGCGTTTAAATGTTCGCGGAGAACTTATTTTTTTTGAAAATTAAAGTTGAATTTAGAAATAAAATCCCCTTTCAAATCAATTGAAGCAATCTTTGCTGACGCATTTTCGGCAAGGTCAATAATGCGGTTTTGTGCTGGTTCGCTTTTTATCACGAAAATACAAGCAGCGGCACAAGCCGCAGCTGAAATTGCCACGTTTCGGAATACTGTAAATCTCTTAGGTTTTAGCTTTTCGAGCATCATAATGGTTTGCGCGTCGGGTTGGATTTTTTCTGCCTCAATGCGCGCCATTAGCATAGCCGTGAACCCGTTGTCCGGGATTTCAGCCTGTGCGTTTTTGAATATGTTATCGAGTTTATCCATTTTGTAAGTGTTGTTTAAGTTTGTCTTTGGCTCGTCGCAATGTTGTTTTGATTGAGCCTAGTGGTAGCGCTGTGACTTCTACTATTTCGCTGTGAGAGAGCTGCTCCACGCAGGATAGTAGTATTAGTGTGCGCTCTTTTTCATCTAACGGAGCAAGTGTTTCATTTAGTATTTCAAACTGCTCTATGGGGTATGAACTTTCCATTGTAAGTGGAATTTGGGTCTGTGGCCGTTGTTTTCGTGTTGCATCAATAAACGTACGATATGCAATGCGAAACAGGTATGTTTTAGCCCCTTCGCCTCTAAACGTGTGCCAATTTGTAAAGGCTTTGATAAAGGTTTCTTGGGCAAGGTCGTCGCTTAGTGGGGCGTCGCCCCCTGTGAGGTAATATAAATAGCGCCTAAGCGGAGATTGGAATTCAGTGACAACTGTTTCGAACGGCGTTCGATTAGTTATTTTCACTATTTATATCTGTATTATTATTTGACTTTTGTGTGCTTTTGTAATTAAGGAAACCAAAGAATCCTGCTGCTGCAGCTAGTGCTATAGTTGATAGGGTTTCTTCATTGATTCCAGTTATGAATGCCGCAATCAGCGCGAGTACCATTCCAATCATATATACGTTGCGTTTCTTTTCAACGTTTTTAAATTTCTCGATGATAGCTTCCTTATTCGTCTCGCTAATTTTCTGCAGTGTTTCGTATTCAATTTTCTTTTTTGCTACATTGGCTTTTGAAGTGAAGTAGAATATGAGAACTATTGTGATAGAAAATGCTATGATTGATATTATCGGTATGCTATACATTAGTTGGTATTCAGCCATTTCTGCCGCGCTAGCTGGCACTACAGAGATAGCGAAAAGTGCTAGTATTGCTGTGGTGATGTAAATTCCTTGTTTCATTTTGGTCATTTTTTTAAGTTAAATAGTTTAATTTTAGTACAGTACTGTTTTTTAGTAGAATCTGTGTGTTAATAATTGATTCTATACTATAGACGCAATTCGTACTGAAATTGGATTTACACGACCAAACTTTTTTATTTTTTTATCTCTTCCAAGTATTTGCCAATCAATTGAGCTGCGGCAGAAAAGCTGCTTTTCTCATTAGCGAGCACCTGTTTTTCGATTTCGGGCAACAATTTTTCAATCTCTCCATTGTTATAGAACCTCGAGCGTAGGTCGCTTTCAATAGTTTCATACATCCAATATTTGGCCTGTGTAGCCCGTTTTTCAAAGAAAAATTTGTTTGCTTTGGTGAATTTCAGGAAGTCTTCAACACCGTTCCACAGCTCTAGTAGCCCCGTTCCCTCGGTCGACGAAGTAGAGTAGACACGCGGTTTCCACCCACTATCGGGCATCGGAAATAGTTGCAGTGCACTTTCTATTTGAGCTTTAGCAAGATTAGAACGTATGAGGTTCGAGCCGTCCGATTTGGTAATTGCAATGGCATCAGCCATTTCCATAATCCCTCTTTTGATTCCTTGTAGTTCGTCCCCGGCGCCAGATATCTGCAAAAGCAAGAATATATCGACCATCGAGTGTACTGCAATTTCGCTCTGTCCGACCCCAACTGTTTCAATAAATATTACGTCGAATCCAGCAGCTTCGCACAGAATAACGCTTTCGCGCGTTTTGCGAGCCACACCACCGAGTGAACCAGCCGAAGGGCTCGGTCTGATAAACGCATCGTGGTTGTGTACGAGTGTTTCCATACGGGTTTTATCCCCTAATATTGAGCCTTTCGAACGTTCGGACGAAGGGTCAATCGCCAGCACTGCTAGTTTGTGTCCTAGCGCTGTGACTTTGTTTCCGATGGCTTCAATGAATGTAGATTTCCCAGCACCTGGGACTCCTGTTATACCTATTCTAATAGATTTCCCACTATGTGGTATGCAGTTTTCTATGATTTCTTGAGCTAGTGCGTGGTGTTCGGGAAGCGCGCTCTCAATAAGAGTTATCGCTTGGCTCAGAACCGTAATATTGCCATCGAGGATACCTTTTGTATAGTCGTTGACATTCATTTGTTTGCGCTCTTTACGCTTGAAATACGGGTTCACTACGGGAGGTTTCTCAATGCCGCTATTGACTTTGAGTGCGCTCTCGAAGTTTTCATTGTGGTGGTTTTCGTAATGTTCCATTTGCTCCTAGATTATATTATTTATCGTTGCTATATAGTATGCTATATATGCTACTGCGGCTATTGATATTATCGTTGCTAGTACGGTAGAGGTCTGTTTCTTGTAAGTCCTACCATTATTACCCTTTCTCTCATATTGCTGCTGTTGTGGCTGCTGAGGCTGGGGTTGTTGCTGCTGTGGTGGTTGTTGTGTATATTGTTGTTGCTGTGTGTACTGTGTATATTGTGGTGGGGTATTATGTCGTTGTTGTTGTGGCTGCTGTTGCTGTATAGGTTGTTCGTAGTATATTTCTTCTTCCTGTTGTTGGCTATAGTCACATTGATATTGTTGCGATTGTATATCTGTTATATTAATATTATTATACACAGGGTTTGGGTTGCTCTCGAGTGGTTCTATCGTTTGGATTTCGTTATCGGGCGAAAGGAACATAGCGAATTGCGGGTCGATGGCCAGGATTTCACAATTAATAATATCAATCATCGCCATATTTTCGATTGTGAGCATATTATCGACTGCCTCGAGGTCGAGAAAGTCGTTCCACAGATTAAATGCAGAATTATAGTTCATTTGGTTAATATCGGCAATAGCTTGAATAATATCTACATCGAATTCGGTATAGTTCGGGTCTTCTATAACAAGGGTGTCATACGGTGGTGCTATAGTATATCCATCAGAGAGAATCTGGCTAGAGTTTCGCACAATGCTCAGCACTCCCACCGAAGGTAGTAGTACTGAGTGTCCTGAATCCAGCGTATTAACTATTAAATTAGGGATGCTATTCATACTTCTTATTATTAGATTATTTTTTGTGACGTTTTTCTGTTCTACTTTCTTTGGGAGGCAAGGGCATATTTGTATATGGTTTTGCCGGTTTGCTAGCCGCCATAACCACAATAGCGATTCCCGCTAGCACAAATGGTATAGACAACAGTTGTCCCATATTGAGTGTCATAGTTTGTTCGAACGGCATTTGCGGTTGTTTGAAGAATTCGATTATGATTCTTGCGCCAAAGAGTCCGATAAGGAATATCCCAAATAGCATTCCTCTTCTATCGGCAGTTTTTGTTCTCCAATATAAGTGTGCAAGGATAGCGAACAGTACTAGATATGCTAGTGCCTCGTAAATCTGTGTTGGGTGCATCGGCAGAGTTTCGCCTGCTCGCGGGAATATAAATCCCCAAGGCAGCGATGTTTGCGTGCCATAGACTTCAGAGTTTATCAGGTTTCCGATTCTGATTAGTGCTCCGCCAGTAGTTACAACTAGTCCAATACGGTCGAGCATCCATATATATGGTACTTTCCATTTGCGTGTGAACAGCCATATTCCTATAAGGAGTCCTATTGCCGCTCCGTGGCTAGCCAGATCGGAAGAGCACA